>CAYTCW010000044.1:8141-30842 GCA_964436235.1 uncultured bacterium | reverse complement strand
TGAGCCATTATCTTAATTTTTAGTAGTGCCATTATTGCCACGCATGTGCGCGCGTTGCGCGCACATGCACACAAACAAGCTGCAGACAAATAAGTTAAAAGCAACAAACAAACAAACGAGTAAGTAAGTAGTAAATGTGTATGTATATAAGCAAGCAAGCAAATGAATGAGTAAATAGATAGATAAGCGAATGGCAGGCAACAATAAAGAAAAAACTTAAAGGCAATCAACTAACACTTTTGCAATTAGCTTTACCAGGTTTAAGTCCTTACAGAACGAGCTATCGACAAGCTGACAAAAAAGCGTCAGGCAAATTGCGGATAGAGGGAGGGGTTAAGGGGAGGGAGAAAGGGTTGCTAACCTTTTCTCCCTCCCCTTCAAAAATAATAAAAGCTCACTTTTTATCTTTAATTTCGCTTATTTTATAAATATAAAATTTATTTTTATGTGAATCTATATCGAATACATATAGTTCGCCGGCGGGTGAAATTGCATACTGGCGTGTTGGAAGCGCGAGGCCGATTCCCCAGAAATTGCCTATATTAAAGCGTGAGATCAGTTTTCCGTTTTTATCGAATTTAGAAATAACGGGGCGTGCCTTGTCGAATTCGGGCTGTTCGATTACCAGGGCGAAAAGGTTTAAATCTTTGTCTGCGCCTATTATTTGATAGTCGAACGCGGTTAATTTTTCAGCTTTATTAATTATTCTGGCGTAATATTTCGCATCGCGCGCGGACATTGGATCGGTAAGTATTATATCGCGGCCCTTCGCGTCGAATTCGCCGAGAGCGTATAAATAGCCGTCGCCGTTTAAAAGGGGCGCCGTATAAGCGCCCTCAGTGCGGGATTTGAATTTGGCGTCTTTAGAATAAATAACGACGGCGGGTTCGTCTTCGTCGCGCACGATTATTTCTCCGGATGCGGATATCGCGATTTTATGCGGCCCTTCGACTTCTTCGGCAATGTTGATAGCGCTGAGCAGCGCGCCTTCATTAGAATATACGAATATATTTTTAAGCGTGTGGTTCAATAAGTAAATTTTACCGTCGAGAGGCGATACGGCTATGTCTCTGACGAAATATTTGCGGGCGTCGGTTTCGCTTTCGGGATAGTTAAAGGTTTTAACGACTTTACCTTCCGAAATTATTATTACTTTGAAGTTGAAGGTGTCGAGTATATAAAACCGGCCGTCTTTATCGACTGTGAACGACGAAGGGCCGTCGCTTTCAAAATGCGATTCCTGCGTCAGCGGAAAGAATACTTCTTCGGTGGCGCGTCCGATGTTAAGGACGCAAACTTCTTCGGTGATCGATTCTAATGTAGTAATTTCGGCGGCCGGCGGTTGAGAGCCTGCCGCGACCGGAGAGTTTTGCTGTGCGTTAGCTTCCGCCGTTGATAAAATAATCGAGGCAGGCATTATTAAAAATATTAATATATAAAGCATTACTTTAAATTCGTTGCGGGATAAAAACGGTTTGTTGCTGATTAAAATATTATCGCCGCTTTTCTTGATATGAGTATCTATATAAGAAGTCATTAACTCACCTTGATTTTAAATTTTATTTTTGATGCTTTTTTACTATTAAAGTACCTTCATAGGATCGATGCGCTGGCCTGACGGGTTCCATATTTCAAGATGCAGATGTGAACCGGTCGATAAACCGGTATTATTGACTTTTGCCACCTGCTCGCCGGCATTTACCTTCGCGCCGACTGGTTTAGCGCCTGAAGGCAGGCAGTGCATATAAGTAGATGAATAGCCGTTGTCGTATTTGATTTTAACCATATATCCGCCGCCGTTGCACCATCCGGAGTATGTAACTTTGCCGTTGCCCATAGCTAAAAGCGGCGTCCCCGTGGGCTTGCCTATATCGACGCCGTTATGCATGCGGTTGATTTTGAGTATCGGGTGAAATCTCATTCCGTAGCGGCTTCCGACTTTGAACGAACCGCCGAGCGGCGCACTGAGACCTGCCGCCGATGGTTTAGGGGCGGCTGACGGAGCGGCGGAAGCTGAAGAAGATGATGACGGTTTGGGAGCGGGCTTATTAGCCGCGGTTCTTGCCGCGGGTTTTGTTTTTTGAGCGTATTTATGATGAATATAAGCGTCGCGGCCGTTATAGCGTATTTTATACCAGTCGCCCTCGCGGCCGAGCACCTCGACGCGCGCGCAGTCGGAGAGTTTGCCGATTATGCCGCCCCACGGACCGCTTCTTACGTTGAGACTTGAATCGGGAGTGTTTACATAACCGCAAAAAGCGACCGCCACTTTATCTTTTGTAGCTATATAGCCGCTGTGGATGTAAGCGTCGCGGCCGTTATAGCGTATTATATACCAGTCGCCCTCGCGCCCGATTATATTAATTTTTTGTCCGTGTTTGAGCCGTCCGATTATAGTTGCCCACGGCGCGCTGCGAACGTTGAGATAACTGCCCATTACTACGCCGCTGTTATCGGCAGAAGCCGCAGCAGCGCTTTTATTTTCGCTTTCCGCGGCGGCTGAAGTCTGTATGTTATTTGAGTCTAACGAGCGGTTCAGTTCTTCGATGGCGGCCCCTGCGTCGTTAAGGTTTAATAACACTGCAGCGGTAAATATAAGAATCAGAAATATAGCTGAAATTATAAATTTACAATTATCGGTTTTCATGGCAACACCCCTTCTGTCGTATTCATCTACATTATACTACCATAATAACCGTTTTGTTTCAATTATTTTATTCGTTACTGCCGGCGGCAAATTTATAAATTAAACCGGTTTTAGTCTGGCCGGCCGCGAGCCAGGGTTTTATATTAGCGCGCAGAGCGGTCAGCAGCCTGTCTGATGCGTGATGGATTAAGTTAATATCGCTGTCAGGCGCGCCGCCGTCGATTTTATATTTATACGAAAATTCCGCGATCAGAGGTTTGGAGCTTCCTTTCAGATACCAGACGGTAAAACCCGCTTTAGCCTTTGTTTCCGGTCTGAAGTAAATACTGCCGTAATCGAAAGTGATCTCGGAAATAATAATGCCGTTAACTGCTTTGAGCGAAGTTTGCGGTTTGAGATCGAACTGCGCAAGGCCGGGGAAAAGTTTGACGAAAACGCCTGCGGTCATTTCAAGCTCTGATTTTAAGTCTGCTTTCCCGCTTTTTGAAAAAACATGTTCAAGAGTAGAGGCTTTAACCACGACGTCTTCTTCGAAGGTTGTTTTTCCTTTAAATCCATCGGCCGGCGATACTTTTGCCTCAGCTGACATGAGCGGGTCGGCATTGCGGTATTTAAATGTGTAGTTGAATTTATCGTCTTCGGCGCGGCGCCTGATGATGAAGCCGGCCTTATAAAGTTTGAAATCAGTTGTGTCGATATAATTTAATTCGCGTTTAGTTACTTCTAAACTATTTTTGCTTAAATTAGTTTCTAATCCTCTCGATTTAGAAACCTTTTCAACTATCGCCCAGAAATTTTGAGCGCCGGCCTCATAATCTTCGAACATTTCGGGTAAAAGTAATACTTTACACTCGCGCGACGATAATTTTGCGTCTTCGGCGCCCGCGGGCATAACGGTAAATAACGATACCAGAAAGGCTAAAGCGAATACCGCGCAGGTAATGTTTAGAAATTCTTTCACTGAATTTTTGCTTGTTTTATCGTAAAAACCAGAGTTAGTTTTCATTGCGTGTCTCCTTATATCGAACGGTAAATTCGGGCTGTCCGGACGCCTGGCGTCCCTGCCGGCGCCGTTACTTACTCCATTTTGAAAACGGATTTTTGATTAAGTTCGAATTAAAATATTTAGGATCGCCGGTAACCTCTTCACCTATCCAGGAGGGCTTTTCAAACTTTTCGTCCTCGGCGCCCAATTCGATTTCGGCTACGATAAGACCGAGGTTGGCCCCTAAGAATTCGTCGATCTCCCAGGTGTGTTTTCCGGCGGCTATTTTGTAGCGGTTTTTTTCGACTATGGGTTTTTCACAAAGATTATCGAGCATTTCATTGGCGTCGGCGGCCGGTATTTTATATTCGTATTCCGCCCTGCTCGCTCCGACCGTTATTCCTTTGATAGTTAAAAACCCTTCGCTGTCTATAGTTCTGACTCTAACGGTGCGCTCCTTGACCGTCGATAAGTAGCCCTGGCGGTAATTAACGCCCTTAGCCAGATTTTTAAATTCTTCGTCTTTAACTAAAAATTTTCTTTCGATCTCTTTAGCCATTTTTTTCAACTCCATTTTTAAGTTTTAAAATTTTTAAGATTTTTAGTCGTTAAGCGGTTCCATGCCTATTATGCGCTTTATAGCGAGCAGATAGTTGATATTTTCGTATTCGTTAAGGCCGAGCATTTCTTTAGCCTTCAAAATATCTTCGATACTTACCGATTCGACGGCTACGGTTTGAATGGCGGCGCCGTTGATGAGTAGCTCGGCATATTCGGTAATGCAGTTATTAACCGAAAAACCATATCTGCGTTTGAAAACTTTAACCGCGGTAAGGTCTTTATGCGGCCTTATTATTTCTTCAAGAAATTCCTGAAGCCTATATTCTTCGCGTTTAAAATCAGGCGGCGCAACTCCGAACGCCGCGAAAACTTCATCGCGTATCATCGCGGCTTTCATCGGAAAAGAGCCTTTCATACGGGGATTCCACTGCTCGAGGCCGCGGTCGCGCGTTACGAATACTTTAATATCCATTAAATCGTCTCGTACTTTTGTGTTATTTTCGTTATTGCCCGCCGACATTATGTATATTTCGGAGCTTTCCCTTATTTTATCGAGGGCGGAGAGCTTTCTCATTTTATTGACTACCATTCCAAAATTTTGGGCAAAGGTCCTGAATTCGAACCTGGGTTTGATTTCTGACATTACTTCCTCCTGAATAAAATTGATTTTATAGCTTATTTATTTTCCGGCGGCGTCTCGATGCCTTTTTTCGAAGTATCTTTGTGTTCGCGCGGATTTATTATATCACGAAACGCAAAAAGATACCATAGCGAAGCTATTAAAAATAAAATTATCATAGCCGGCGAGCGCCTTTCAGGTTTCATTTTAAAATTAAGCGACACCCTTCCGCCGTATTTCATATCTTTGGTTTTTAACTTTAACGCTCTGAGGCCGTCTTTTATAAAAAGCTCGTAAGGCTCGTTTGGATCGTCTCTTTTCAGCCGCGGCAAATAATCGCTGACGCGGTTGACGGCAAGACCTTCCGGCAGTATTATCATAACCTCGAATGATGAAATGGCCAAACCGCTGTTATTGATAAAAGAATATTTGACTTCGGCGTTTGAAAAATCTTTAGTTTTTAAATCATCCGGATTGTAAACTCCTTCGGCGTCGTATTTCACGGTTATGCCGATTTCGCCGGTAAGCATGCCGTTGTAATTTATAAATTCTGCGCCGCCGATATTTATTGTCTGGAGGCCGGTTTCATTCGTGGCGTCCATCAGTTTTATGTTTTTCGGGTTTTTATATGAACACGGGATAAGAAGTTGTCCGCCCGCGCCGCGCAAAGTTAAATCGATGTTTACAAGCGCTCCGCCCGCACCGTTTAATTTTACGGTCTCGCAAAAGTTCGTTATTGAAATTTCATCAGAGCAAAACGCTGATCCGGCTAATATATGTAAAAAAAAGACCGAAGCGATAAATAAAATAATAGCGTATCTTTGTCTTATAAAGACATTTATGTTAAATTTATTCGATATAGTCATAAAAAAATCCTTTGCGTAAAATAAATTTCGTTATCGGCAGTTGTAAGCGGGTAATATCAAACAGATGAATCCTTATGGAGTAATCCCTAAAAACCGGAACCATATAAGGCCGGCGAGCGTGAATAAAATTACTCCTATCGTACATACGATAATTCCGTATTTGATGTTGTCGAGAACCGAATACTGACCGGTGCCGAATAATATGACGTTAGGTTTGGCGCTGATAGGCAGTCCGACCACCCAGTCGATGCAGAAAGCCGCGGGCAGTGCCAGCGAAGTGGCTTTATAGCCGAGCTGTTTTGATAATAGAATTATAAAAGGAATTAATATCATGGTACGCATGGTTTTGCTCGTAAAAACTAAATGCGAATACATCATTATGGCTATAACGCCGACATATACGAACCAGAAATTAACCTCGCGGGTTATATTAAACATTGAAAAAATCTGTCCTATGGCCCATCTTCCTGCACCGGTACTGTCGAGCGCCATGCCGCCGGCGTAAGCGCCGGTTGAAAACAGCATCAAATGCCATGGAATATCGGCTTCGTTCCATTGTATTATACCTATTTTCGGAACGAAGCATAGCGCGGCGCCTGTCATAGCCGCCATCACGGGGTCGACTTCGAAGCCGAACCAGGCGAGATGGAAGCGGTCGGTTATCCATAAAAATACAACCATTCCGAAAATAAGCGCCGCCTTTAACTCGCTGAAGGTAAGCGGGCCCATCCGATCCAACTGCCGTGCGAGAGTTTCTATGCCGCCGTGTATTTTCGGTTTCTGTTCTTCGGGCTTAAGCGGAAATAAAAATTTAGGCCCGATATACCACGCTATGATCATAGTAGTCAAAATTACCGGCAGCGAGGCGAAAAGCCAGTCGGTGTAATATACTTTTTCGCCGGACATCGTGCTTATAAACATTATGGCGATTAAGTTCGCCGTGCTTCCGGTCATGAAGCCGGATGAAAAAATATTTATGCCGAGCATATTTTGTAAAAAAAGATTGCGGCCGAAGTTGGATGTGTGGTCGCTTGTGGCGCCGTAAATAGCCGCGACTACCATCATTATGGGAAGAGTCATAACCGTGCGCGCGGCCGTTGCCGGAATGAGCGGCGCAAGCGAAAGCTGCAGCACGATGAATGCAAAAAGTATGCTGGCTGAATTTTTGCCGAATTTAACTATTAATTTGAGCGCTATGCGTTTGGCTAAATTAGTTTTAACTAATATAGAACTTAAAATAAAAGCCATTACGTTCAGCCAGATAACGTCTAATCCGAATACGCCGAGCACATTCTTCTGGTCCCAGCCGTCGAGAAATACGAGCAGCATCATCAAAAAAAAGCGAAGTTACGAAAGTGGCCACGGGTTCGGTAACCCACCATACCAATGCCAGGGCGAAACTCGCTATCACGGCCTGTCCTGATATGCTCAGTCCGGCCGGGGCCGGCATGAAGTAAATCAGCAGAAAAATCAGGATACCGCCCGGAAAGCCGAGATACTTCATCCAGCGTTCGCTTTTAGTTACTTTCTTTTTGGGTATGACCGATAATTTATGACGGTCGAGGTCGAGAAGATTATCGAGCTCCCTTTGTTCAGCTTCGGTTATAGGCTGAGCCGCAGAAGAGCGGTTTAGTTTTTTTTGTCAGGCATAAAATTCATCCTTTTATTTTTTCGGACCTCATTCTATCACAAATGAAGGTGAAAATAAAGTGTCTTTGTTAAAATATGTTTTTGAGTTATAAAGTAATATATTCGATTTCTTTTTCTTGTAATCGTTAATACTAATTTTGCTAATAATTATTGACTTAAATATTGTAATGATGTAAAATTCATTATAGCAACATATTTTATATTGTCGATTTCAAACAGTTATTTACGAACGGATTTACTTTAAATAAAGGCGGTTTTTATTGAAAAAGGAATTAAGAATATTAAAAACGGCTTTGCAGCGGCCCGGCAGGATTTGCCGCATTGTGATATTTTTACTTTTTTTATCGCCGTTTTTAGCGATGGCTCCGTCCGACACCTTTAGTATTCCGTCCGTTTTAAAGGGTTCTTCCGTTCCGGCGGCCGGGAAGATGACGATAGTCAAAGTTATCGACGGCGATACGCTCACCGTCGATTATAAAGGCAGGCGCGAGAATATAAGGCTTATCGGAATAGACACGCCTGAAAGTTTCGCGGGTAAAAAGGCGCGCCGCGATTCTAAACGGAGCCATACCGATATGACGCAAATATTGCATAGCGGAAAAAAAGCCTCTGAATACACCAAAACGCTTGTCAAAGCGGGTGATATAGTTTCGGTTGAATTCGACGTTGAAAAACGCGACAGGTATGGGCGTCTTTTAGGCTATATTTTTTTATCGAACGGCCGGATGCTCAATGAAGAAATAATAAAAAACGGTTATGCAAGCGTGTTGAGCATACCCCCAAATGTAAACTATCAGAAGCGTTTTATAGATGCATATAGACATGCGCGCCGCAACAATCTCGGATTGTGGAAATGATTGTCTTAATAATTCAAAAGATTTGTATTAACTGGAATGAATTATGCTACCACTAAAGTAAAAATATTATCAGGAATTAAAAAGGGAGGTATAAACATGAAGATAAAGAAAATAGTTTTCTTTTTACTGACACCCGTTATCGTATCGACTTTTATTTTGATGGTTCAATTTGATTGCCTGGCGGCAGGTAATCGACAATCTAAATCGGAAGCCATATACCGTGAGTATATAAACGAGAAAGATCCCGAAAAAAAGCAAGAACTTTATGATGAATACTTAAAAGCTTATAAGCGTGAAAAAAATGGCGCCTCTTATTCAACGAATGATAAAAATTCACCTTCAAACGGCGGCCGTGATAAATATTCATCAGATGAAGCCGGCAGCGTAAAAAAAGCAGCTACCGTCGAAGAATTAAAGGCCGGCGCGGATGAGGCTTATAAAAAATATCGTGACGCGCCCGCCGGTTCTGATGAAAAAAACCGCCGTTACAAAGAATATCAGCTTGCCTATAAGCGCTACCGCACCGCGCTGCACGACAAAGCGTCCGGAAAAGAAACCGCGGGCGCGGCATCCGGCGGCGCGGTTAACCGTCAGGCCGTTCCATACTTTGCGGCTACCGGCGGTTATATCGCAGATACTCCCGCTACTCCAGTTCCGGCGGTTTCAGGCGGCAGCGGCGGCGGCAACGTGTTTAAAAAACTTTTTCGCAAAGCCGAGCAGTCAACGGAAAAATTGATAGGCGCTCAAACCACCGCGGCGTTAGAACTTTTATACGGCGTCGATAAAGACGAGGCTTTAAACGCCCGTTTGAACCGTGTCGCGGGAAGAATAGCCGCGGTGTCCGACCGGCGCGATCTGAGCTACAAATTTAAGATATTAAAAATGAAAGAAGTAAACGCGTTCGCGGTTCCAGGCGGCGCAATATATGTAACTAGCGAGATGATGAACTTTTTATCTTCAGATTCCGAGCTCGCTTTTGTTTTAGGCCACGAAATGGGACATCAGGTAGGGCGTCACTCGATAAAAGCGTTCGAAAAAGCCATGCTTATAGATTATTTTATCAGAAATTCAAAGATCGGCGCGGTAAAGAACAATAAACAGGCCTTAGAAATCGCCAATTTATTCCTCACGATGAAATATTCTCAGGCTAACGAATTCGAGGCGGACAGATACGGCTTTAAATACGCCACCATTACCGGTTATAATCCTTACGCCTCCGTAGCTTTTTTCGATAAACTCAAAAATAAATTTGAAAAAGAAAAAACGCCGGCTTTTTTAAGGCTGTTCCAGACGCATCCTTCAACGCATGACAGGCTCATCGAAACGGAAAAGATGGCCGGCGCATACAGCGCGGCAAATCCTCAGTGGAAGCAGTTTGCGCCTCAGGCGAAATAGGGCGCCGAATTTATAATTAAACCGGAGTTATAATTTTGACCGATATAAATTTTGATAAAACGATTCTATCCGACTTTAATGCGGCCTCTGAAAAAGAATGGCTTATAGCAAACGGTCTCGGCGGCTATGCGGCATCGAGCGTTTGCGGCGCTAATACGCGCAAATATCACGGTTTGCTAGTCGCCGCGTTCAACCCGCCGGTCGATCGCTATCTGCTGCTTTCTAAAATAGAAGAAGAGCTGTCAAACGAACGGGAAGAATATTTTTTATCCTGCAATCTATATTCGAATGCCGTAATACAGCCGCGCGGCCATCTATATCTTCAGCGCTTCGAATTGACGCCAGATCCGTTGTACACATACTGCATAAACGGCGGCATAGTTTTGAGCAAAAAAATATTTACGGTTTACGGTCATAATACGACCGTCATAAAATATAAACTTGAAAGCGCGCCCGGGGCGTATACGTTAAAATTATATCCATTGGTCACTTTTCGCGACTTTCACTTAAATACCTTTTCGGCCGCGCCGGGCTTTACTTATTCGATAAACCATCTCAACAGGCATTTGAAGATCGCCTTCGCCGATAATAAAATAGGCGCGCGCAATCTTTATTTAACTTCCGACCGCGCGGTTTTTAAAAGAAACGAGGTATGGAACCGCGGTTTTGTACTCGCGCGTGAAAAAGACCGCGGCGAAGAATTCAACGAAGATCTTTTATGTCCGGGCCGTTTCAGCGTTCGTCTTAATCCCGGCGAAAGCGTATTTTTGACCGTTTCCGCCGAAGAAGGCGCAGATTCGGTACCAGCCGCCAAACTTGAAAAAAATAATGAAAAAAGAATATTCGAAATAAATAATAAACTTTCCGGCTTTTGCGAAAAAATGTCCGCCGTCGAGGATAAAGTTACCTCGAACTATCCGTGCGCCGGCGCGCGCGGCGATTTATTTAAAACGCTGTTTCATACGGCCGATTCGTTTATAGTTGCACGCCGCTCGACGGGTAAAAAAACGGTTATAGCCGGTTATCACTGGTTTTCCGACTGGGGCCGCGACACGATGATCTCGCTTTGCGGCCTTACCCTCGTAACTAAAAAAATTGAAGTGTGCCGCGACATATTAAGCAGTTTTACCGAAAATATAAAAAACGGCATATTGCCGAATCGCTTCAACGACGATTCTTCGACGCCGCCCGAATATAACACGGTTGACGCTTCGCTTTGGTACTTCTACGCGCTGTATAAATATTACATTTACACGGGCGATCCGTACTATATACAAAATTCAATGGGCGCCATGAAAGAGATTATAGACAGTTATGTATCAGGAACCGATTTCAATATAAAAATGGATGCGTCCGATTCGCTTATAACCCAGGGCGGTCCGGGCGTTCAGCTCACCTGGATGGACGCTAAGGTTGACGGTTTCGTCGTGACCCCGCGCTCGGGCAAAGCCGTTGAAATTAACGCTTTATGGTATAATGCGCTATGCGTTTACAGTTATTTTTCGGCTCTTTTAAGTTCCGCCGAAATTTGCGGCTCCGGGTCAGCCGCTTCCGGCGAGGGCGGCGAAGGGCTTGAGCAGGCAGCAGTTAAATACGGTAACTACGATTATCTTATAGAAAATATAAAAAAAAGTTTCGAGGCTAAATTTAAAAATGAAGCAGACGGCGGACTTTACGATTTAATCGATTCGAGCTGTTCAGCCTGCGCCGTTGAAAAAAGCCCGGTTTCCGCTCAGATAAGGCCTAACCAGATATTAGCCGTAAGCCTTCCTTTTTCTCCGCTCGGCCCGGCGGCCGCGCGCGGCGTTGTAAATACCGTTGAAAAGCACCTTTTAACCGAACGAGGCCTGCGCTCGCTCGCCCCGTGCGATCCGGAATATAAACCCCGCTATGAAGGCGGCCGTTTCGATCGCGATTGCGCATATCACCAGGGCACCGTCTGGGCTTATCTTATCGGCCCTTTTATTTCAGCCAAACTCCGCGTGAATGATTACGACGCCGAAACTCTGGATTTTTGCGCGTCTATAATCAGTAATTTTACGCCGCATTTAAAAGAGGCGGGCTTGATGTCGATATCTGAAATTTTCGACGGCGGCGAAGCGCGCAGGCCGGCTGGATGCGTAAGCCAGGCATGGAGCGTCGCCGAGTTATTAAGGGTTATTTATGAAGATATTGAAGGAAATTACAGATTGCCCGCGATCCGGTAATTATCGTCTTAATATATGCGCGGCGGCAGCAGTTCGTTAATTTTAGTTATGCGCCACTTGCCGGCGCTGTTTTTAGTTATGATAACCGTTTCATCGACGGTGTTATCGACGGTGTGTGAAAAAGGCGAAACGGCCGTGAAGCGTTTGCGGAGTTTAAGCGTCACTTTAGCGGTGTGTTCGCTCATTATTATATACTGATCATTGAACTCATAGCCGATCGATTCGATCTTTTTAAAAAAATCCATATAGTCATATAACAATGTTCTGTAGCTAACTTTAATTGAAGGATTGAGCGAGTCCGGGAAGTTGAGCGCTTCGTCGAAGCAGGCCATCACCGCGCTTATTTCGCGTTTGTTAAGCCCGGCGGCAAGGGAGGTCATAATGGTTTTAACCGCTTCGTCGTCGCCGTAATTATTATCCACCCAGAAAACGTCTTGGTCTTTTTGAAGGCAGCCGACGTTAAAAAGAATTATTAAAATCAGAAGTTTGATTACGCTGAAACTAATAAAGCATTTCTTTTTCATATTTTTCCCTTAATTGTTGAATTAACCCTTTTTCTTTTATATACATATGAATTTTAATTTTATTTTTCCCGGTTTTTAATTTGATATTTTGATTTATTTTTTTATAACCTTCGCGGGAGCAGATAAGTTTTTGGACGCCGGTTTCATTTAAATCAATTTCAAATCTGCCGTAATTATCCGTCAGCACTCTTTTGCCGGATATTTCGACGACGGCTTCATAAATTGGAGCTTTGCTTTTTTTTTCGAGCACTATTCCCTCGACGATAGAATAAAGGCTGTATCTTTCTAAAAAAATTTCGAGCCCCTCAGGCGCCGCTGAAATTTCGCCGTTTTTAAATGTTTTTTCGAAAGGACGGTGCGCTTTGCTGTAAACTTTGACTTCAGCTCCGCCCGCATAGGTCTGGCATTCGAAATATCCGTTAATGTCCGAAAATATTATTTCGTCGTTTATACGCATCTGTGCCTTAACGGCTTCTCCGGTGATGCGGTCGATAAGCCGGCCTTTAACGCTTTGCAGTTTTTCTATCGGGGCAAGTTCCATATTGCGCGTCATTTTCTTTTGAAGCCTGTCGAATGAATCCGAATTAATGTACAAATCGCCGTCTTTAAATCCTTTTTTCGAGAAAGTGATTTTATGGTTTCCGGCCGGCAAATTGAATTCATAGTAGGCGCCTATAGTTCTGGCCTTCTTTTTTTTGCCGTTGATTTTAATAACGACGCAGTCGAGCGGCGCTTCGGTTTTCTGGCATCTGATATATCCTGAGATCTTAAAAATGTCTCCGGCAAGGGTTATCCCCGAATAGTCGGAGGCGTCTGAGGCCGCCGGCAAAAGCAGGAATAACAAAAAAGACGAAAAAATTATTATGAAAAAATTATGCTTCATATTATCTTGATATCGGCATAAAATTGTGATATAATTAGTTTTTCGATGATGGGTAAAATAAATTTATGCGGGTGGATATGATGGTAAAAAAGAGTTTGACCGGTAATAAAAAAAATAGCGAAAATAAAAATAAAAATAATAAAACAGAAAATAATAGTGGAATGAATTCGATTTTGCCGTTAAAAAATTTAAATATATTATTACTTGCGCTTTTTTTTGCTTTAGTTTGCAATCCGGCCCGTACTGCATATTGTTTGCCCGACGCGGCGGGCGATACCGAAGAGGCCGCGCTCGAATATAGAGAGGCTTTTTTATCTAAAGACGATTTTAATAAAGCTTCCGCTTCGATCGACGCTTTTTTGAAATCGCTTATCAATAAAGATAAAAGCTATGAACGCTTCGTTACCGCCGAAATCGGCGAGGACTGCGTCAATAATTTTTACATGATCGATCTTAATATTATAAAAAACTATAAGCGTTCCATTACGGTAAACTCCTATGGAGAAGCAACCTGCGTATATGAAGGCGGCGGCGAGATTATAAAGCAGGAGTTTACTTTAGTCAAAAACGAAGACGGCGCCATTAAAATCAATTCCATATCGGAAAAGCGTTACGTTACAATGAACGCCTCCCGCCGCGAATGTTACTTGAATACGCGCGCGGTTTATAAAGCGGCAAGCCTTCTGCCGGTTTTATACGAAAATATGCAGCTGCCTGAAACCGTCAGCTTTGAATTGCTCAAAAAAGAAAAATTATTAAAAGAAGATATTAAATGTCCTCAAAATGCTGATATATTTATTTCCATCGATAAAAACAGCGAATCTCAAAATTACGAAGTTATAGCCCGCTGCGCCCTGCACGGCGATTTTTTCGAATTGTACAAGCTCGACGATAAGATCGCGGCCGACTATGAAAAATACAATCAGCAGATCGATAAGGATGAGCAGGCCGTTATCAAACGCATCGGCGGAGAGCTTTATGAGGCTTTTTTAAAAATACAGCCTATCGAAGACGCTTTTTACGAACAATACGAGCGGCAGAATCCCTCTGAAATGCTTAAACATTTAAACCGCGCCTTAGTTATCGATAAAAGGCTCGGCAATATGTATATAACTCTCATAAGGGCTTACCGTGCGGCTAAAGATGAAAAATCAGCCCGTACGATATACGATATGGCGGTTAAAGTTTATCCGCGCTGGGAAGAACTTAAAAACGTATTCAACGAAAAAAATATATCGCCTGACGACGGCGGCGACGACGATGAAATCGAGCAGTAATTAAATTGCGGGCTTTTTATCGAATAAATAATATTGACCGCATATAATAAGAATTAGAAAAAATACGAAAACCGCATAAAATATAAATCCGCGAAACGCTTTATGAGCGATGTTTTCGCGGATTTATATTTATGGCATGGTTATGTTTTTATTTATGCGCGCTAACTTTCCTGTTCGGGAATAATCGACGGCTTGACTAAAATTATCAACTGCTGGGTTCTTTCGTCGTTCTTCTTATTGGAGAAGAAGGTCTTTAGCAGCGGTATATTTCCGAGGACGGGGAATCGCGAAGTGTCTGAGGTTCCTTCTTCGGTGATCAAGCCGCCTATAAGTATTTCTTCGCCGTCTTTAACGCGCACTACGGTGCTTGCCAATCTGCGGCCGATAAGCGGGAGTTTTCCGGTAGCGTCGTCATAACCTTCGAGGAAACTTACTTCCGGCGCTATTTCAGCGGTTATCCAGCCCTCGTCGTTGATCTGCGGAGTGATAACTAATTTAACGCCTACGTCTTTTTCGCCCGCGCCCTGGTCGCCACCGGTATAGTAAGCTATTTTACGGCCGACTTCGATATTGGCTTTCTGGCCGTTCAAAGTAGCGATTTTAGGATTGGTGAGCGTCTTGCCATGGCCGCTGGTTTCAAGCGCGTTGAGCGTCGCTTCGAAGAACATCGGGCCTCTGAAAAAATCGCCGAGTTTGAATACGTCGCCCTGGCCGCCTACCGCGAGGCTGTTTAATTCCGGACGGTACGAGGTCGAGCTTGCGTTTTTAGCCTGCGCTTCGGTTATTGCGGCTATTTTGCCTGTGCCGACGGCCGTTTTGCCTTCGGTATAAGCGCCGGCGCCCCATCCCCAGTTCATGCCGATAGAACGGGTTCCCTTAGTTGATACCTCGACGATTTTAGCCTCGATTAATACTTGATGTACTTTTACGTCGAGCTGTTTAACTAAGTCTGAAATCTGGTCGAGCTGTTCTTTTGTGCCCTGCACTACTATTGAGTTTATACGCTTGTCAACGGCTACTTTAAGGGGCGTGCCGGAGGTCGATTTATAAACTTCGGATATGGTTTTTTGAACGTCTTCGGGTTTGGCGAAGTTGAGTTTATAGTTGCGCGTGGTGTTTCTGTCGAAGCCTTCTGCTAAGTTTTTAGCCTGGCCGATGATAAATGTGTTGCCTTCTTTTCTGACGGCGAGATTGTTGGTTTTAGCGATTAACTGTAAAGCGGTTTCATAATAAACGTCTTTGAGAGAAAAAACGACCTTGCCTGAAACCGACCTGTCGCAGAGGATATTGACATTGGCCTGTTTGGCTATCGTTTTAACTACCTGACGAATATCTTCGCCGGCTCCCTGAGTGCTCATTGAAATATACTCATTAGAGCTTCCGCTTTGCGCCCACGCGGGGGCGAGTCCGGCTATCTGGCCGGCCGTGATCGAAAAGATAAAGATTGCAAGCGCGAGGCCTTTTGCGATGAAAGGGCCGAAACGATTGCGGTTAATTGAACTGTGGTCCATAAGATACCTCCCTTGATTCTTCGTATGTTGATTAAATTTTGTTTTTACTGATTTCATTATTAAAGAAAATCGTTTTACATTTAGTGCTATGAATGTATATCGTTTATTAATTCAAAAAATTAATAGGGACGGTAAATATATTTTAAAATTATAGTCCCTGCAGCGGTATGTCGCGTTCTTTCTGGACCCTTGAATCCCATATCTTGACTTTATTATCGGTTATTTCAAGAACTTTAAAAAGCCCTGAATCTTCCTGTTCGCCCGCGGACATGTCGTAGGATTTATTGTTAAGCTGAAGCACGGCCACTTTTTTCGCATCGGAGCCCACTATAAAGGTTACTTTGATCGGCAGCGGCGGCACCTGAGCTTCCACCTTTTTTTGTATGTTAACAGCCTGCTGCTGAGGCGGAGTGACCGGCGGCGGCGGCGATATCAAAGGTTTGAAAGGATCTTTCGGGTCCTTGCTTTTGTCTTTAGGCGCGTATTCTTTAAAAACTTCTTCGGGTTCGGACTCCGCCGGCGGCGCCGCCGGTTCGGCCGGGGTTTCTCCCGCGGAAGCCGCGGTTTCGCCGCCTTCAGCGGGTGGTGTCGCGGCCGCAGGTTCTTCGCCGCCGCCCGCGTCGGGCAGAGGCATGTCTTCTTCCTGCGCGGAAGCCGAATTTATCCAGCTTAACAGGCAGAATATTATAAATAAAAAGAAAACCGTTTTAAAAAATGATATTTTCTTTTTTAATATTAATTCTCTCATATTTTATAACCCCCCGGTGTCGTTCAATACGAACGATTTAACGTTTAAAGTCATATTAATTTCAACTTTGTTCGAGCCTTCGCGGCCTATAAACGGCTGCAGTTGAAGCGTGCCCGCGTTTACGTTGAACAGTTTCATATATTCGATCTTTCTTAAGTATTTGCCGAGATCGTGATAAGCGCCTACGATCTGCAGTTCGATAGGGATTTCCGAAAAACCTTCGTAGGGCACGAGATTTTCGATCTTAATTTCGTTGAATTTAACGGTCGTATCTAAAGCGGCTTGCTCGGTTTCTTTAAGAAGTTTAGGAATATCAACTCTTATCTGTACCTTCTTTTTTAATTTTTCATATTCCTCTTTAACTTCCGCTAATTCGTTGTTTTTGCGTTTAAGGTCTTCTTCGACCTGCCCGGCGTTCGCGATGGCTTTGTCAAGACTTTCTATGGTAGCCATTTTATCTTCGTATTGTATCTCGAATTCCTTGAAATTGACGAAATACCATACGCCTACCATCGAAGCCGCTATTATCACAAACAATATGAATATCATTACTTTTGTATTATTCATTATTCGACACCTCCGCCTGCTTCGCCGCCGCCCGAGCCGGCATCGCCGCTATTTTTCTTGGTGCGGTCGATTTTGGCCGATAGCGAGAACTGGTAAATATCCTGTCCGTGCATCTGCGATTTCTGTGAACTCGACAGATAGACGTTATCCATATAGTAGCATTCGTCCAGATTTTCGATAAATTTGGCGATGGATGTCATAATTTTTTTGCCTTCGTTCTTTTTAGGGTCTAAATTAGGGTCGCTGCGCGCGGTGCCCTGCATTAGTATTTTAGATTCGCCTTCGCACTGGAAACTTTTCAGCCAGACGGTTTCTTTCGGGACTAAATAAGTCAGATCTTCGAATACAACGCTCCAGACGACCATATCGGAGCCTATCAGCCTTTTTATAAGATTGACCTGCTGCCTGTAAAGATTTATCTGCTGGTCTATGGCTGACAATCTTTCCTGCTTGTCCTGAAGGACCTGCTTTTTCTTTCGTTCTTTTTCCTTTATCTGTGTGCTGAGATCTTCGAGCTGCGCCTGGAAGTTTTCTTCCTGGATCACCCATAAATAATAGCCTAAACCGATTAATATAAGCACTCCGAGAATGGTGCCGATCGGTATTTTAGGCAGTTGCATCCGCTTCTTTTGCGGAAGCAGGTTAATTCTAATCATACTACATCACCTCACGAAGCGCAAGGCCGATCGCGGCAGTCAGCTCAAGCAGATGTTCGTCTAACTGATCGACGTTGGCCACGTTTGCGACTATGCCTTCTAACGGATTGACTTTTTCGACTTCGACGCCTAATTCGTTGGCAAGAAATACGTCGAGATTTTTTAATTTAGCGGTGCCGCCTGAAAGTAAAATTCTGTTTATTGTATGTTCGCGGTGCTGCGCTTTGTAATAATCGAAGGAGCGTCTAATTTCGGATGCGAGCTCTTCTATGATGCTTCTTACCACTTCGGAAACGTCGTTGTCTTCGCTGTCTTCGCTTGTAGATACGACTACTTCTTCGGTTTTAATATTTTCAGCCTGAGCGAAATCGAGCTTGAGCACGTTCATTATCGCGTTAGTGATATTATTGCCTGCGATTAATATGTTACGCGTGAATTTCAGCACGCCTTCTTTTATGATGTTGATATTTGTGGAACTTGCGCCTATATCGATTATGGCGGTTACTTCGTCGGGGCGGACGGCTTTTTCGAGAGCGTTAATTATGGCCAGATTGTCAACGTCAACGATCTGCGGAGTTACCGAAGCGTTTTTTAAAGTGTTTAGAAAGTTTTTGAGTATGTCTTTCTGCGCGCAGACGAGCAGTATGAAGTGCTGCGCGATGCCGTCTTCTTCGACCTGGGAAAGTTTATAAAAACTGAGGTTCATTTCGTCGAGCGCGTACGGAACGTATTGCTCGGCTTCGTATTTTACCGCTTCTTCAAGTTCGTTATCAGCCATCATAGGCACTTTGATAAAACGCGATATGATGTTTTGATTTGAAAGACACGTGACTACGTTCGAAGGTTTTACCTTCGAAGATTTGAATAACTCTTTAATAACTTCCGAAACTGCGTTAGGATCTACGATCTGGCCATCCGACGCTACGGCGCCTTCGTGAGGAAAGTGAGCGATGCCGAAACTCAATATCTGCGGCTCCGCGCTTCCTTTTTTCATATGCACCATCTTTACCGAATAAGTACCTACGTCAAGCCCTATTGCTGATTTTGACGACCCAAAACTAAACATAGCTTTTCACCTGCACTTCTTTATTTCAATATATTTTTTTTACATTAACTTCTTTAGTAAAATAATAATTAATTATATACCTGAAATTTTTGCCGCCAGCGGCCATTTTTTTAGCGCCGTGCTGACACATTCCCACGCCATGGCCATATCCGGAACCGGCAAAGGTAATATACGAATTTTGTGAATTATTATGGTTGTAAGTGTTCCTTGCCTTAATTATATCATCAATTTTGCTAAATTTAAAGTTTTTAGTTATAGTTTTTGGTTTATCTATGATAATATTAAAAAACGACGAGCGTATATTATTATTTCCGAATATTTTGCGGAATATTTCGGCCGAATAGTAAAGCGTTCCGAAACTTCCCCTCATTTCAACCGTATTGAATCTTCCCGATCTCGTTTTATCGTATAATTCGGCCGAGTTTATATCGTTAATGGTAAATCCTGCCGCTCTCATTTTAGAAATAAATTCGCTTACTTTGATCTTATAAGACCACGACATTTTACTGTCTTTAAGGCAGTGCGGACATTTTATTACTTTCGCGTACGCGACGGGCTGCGCTCCGGGCCAGGCTTCCTCCGCCGATTCCGTATAGCCGCCGCAGGAGGCGCAATAGTAGGCGTTTATAGGCTTGCCGGAGTGAAAAATAACGAGTCCTTTAGTTGCGGTCACGGCTTTATTGGTTTTCCCGTTTTCTTCCCGGACGCCTTTATATACCTGACAGCAGGTGGTATTGCATAGATCGTAGCCGGATTTTTTATGTTTTCCGCGGGTGGCGATAGCGTAGGTGCGCGCGACTATCGCCTGCGCTTTTAAAGCCTCTATATCGGCGCTTGTTTCCATTTCTGACGGAACGACCGATTTTAAATAATCTTCTATGGCAACCGTGTTTATGACGGTTATTCCTTCTTCATTAGATTTGACTAAAAATTTGCCGCGAAAAGCGTTTCCGTTGATTTTAACGAAGGCGTTCTTTTTAGGATAAATAATGAAATTTTTAATTCCTGCTTTTTTAGAATTGATATAAAGCTTTCCTTTTTCGAATTTAACCGTGGAAGAAAAGTTCTTAGCCATTTTATTCGCGGTAAAAACAGCCGCATAACCTTTAGAGGCAGAGTAATCGACGCCGCTTATTTCGATTTTAGACGCGTTTCTGACTATGGCTATGTCGAATTCGGAGCGCGCGCTCGAAGCGGCAAACGCTTCATAGCGGCAGGCTGTTAAATCGAAAAAGGCTATGCTAAACGATGATAAAAATAAAAATAAAAATAAAATCGCGTGAATATATCTTTTCATATTTTCACTTATCGGCTTTAATTATTATTTATTAACATCAAAATTATTTTTGAAAAAAAATATATCGGAGGCGGTTGGAAGAAGGGCCTGACGGCCGTCGCGATTTTTTTAGAATAACTGCTGCTGGTCGGAGCCGGAACGGTTGTCGTATTTTTTGTTATAAGGCACTTTAAGGTGGTTGTAAGCTGACTGCGTCGCCACTCTGCCGCGCGGGGTGCGCTGCAAAAAGCCCAGTTTTATTAGATACGGTTCATAAACGTCGTAAATAGTGTCGGAGTCTTCGCCGACTGAAATAGATATGGTGTCGCCGGAGACCGGGCCGCCGTCGTATTTTTCTATGATGGTGCTAAGTATTTTATTATCGATGGCGTCGAGCCCGAGCTGGTCGATTTCAAGAAGGTTAAGAGAGTAATCGGCTACTTTTTTATCTATAACCCCGTCGTATTTAATTTCGGCGAAGTCACGGACGCGTTTTAAAAGGCGGGTGGCGATGCGCGGCGTGCCGCGGGAGCGCCTGGCGATCTCGTAAGAGCCGTCGGCGGTTATTTTAACTTTTAAAGTCAGAGCCGCGTTTTTAATTATTTCAACTAAATCTTCAGTTTCATAATAATCGATAAATAAAATAACGCCGAAACGGTCGCGAAGCGGAGCGGTAAGCATTCCCTGGCGCGTCGTGGCGCCTATAAGGGTGAATCGCGGAAGATCGAGCCTTATTGTTTTAGCCGCGGGACCTTTTCCTAATATTATGTCGAGCTTATAATCTTCGAGGGCCGGATAGAGGATTTCTTCTACCGTGCGGTTTATGCGGTGTATCTCATCCGCGAATAAAACGGCGCGCGGGCCTATATTGGTTAAAATGGCGGCAAGATCGCCCTGCCTTTCAAGGATGGGACCGGAGGTCGTAGTAATATCGACGCCTAATTCGCAGGCTATTATATTGGCGAGAGTGGTTTTACCGACGCCGGGAGGGCCGCAAAGTAAAACGTGGTCGAGAGCGTCGCCGCGTTTCTGGGCCGCCTGCATATAAACTTGAAGTTTTTGTTTTACTTTAGCCTGGCCTATGAATTTATCGAGTGACTTAGGCCTGATGTCGCTGTGAGCGTCCGCCTCGGTAAAATTAGGGTTTAATATATCTTCTTCGCGGCCCATATAAATATCTCCCAAGATTTATCGTCTTTTAAGCGCTTTTTTAATTATTTCTTCGGTGGTGACTTTCGATATATCCATTTCTTTGGCTATGGATGAAATCATGCGTTCGATTTCGGAATACGAGAATCCGAGCGAACCGAGAGCGAGTTTTGCTTCGCTGAGAGAATCGAGTCCGCTGAAGCCCCCGCCGTAGCCCGCCTGCGCCGCCGAAAAATCGGTTCCGTCTTTGGAGGGCGAACCTAATTTGGCCATTTTATCTTTTAATTCGAGTATTATGCGCCGCGCGGTTTTACTTCCGATACCCGAAACCTGAGTAAGGCATTTTTCGTCCTCTTTTAAAATCGCGTCTATAAGTTTTGAAATCGGGATCGAATTCATTATGTTATAAGCGGTTTTAGGCCCGAGTGAAGGCACCGAGATGAGGGTGTTGAATATCTTCTTATCTTCGATGGAGGGAAAGCCGAATAAAAGAAAGCAGTCTTCACGCACTAAAAATTGAGTGTATATGGTAACCTCGCCGCCGGCTTCGGGCAGCCTGCCATATGCGGAAGTGGGGAAAACTATCTCGTAGGCGATCTGGCCGGCCTCTACGACGATGAATTCTTTCTGTTTTTCGATCAATATACCCTTAATTGAATATAGCATGTTTTTTTGCCGCGTTTAAAAACGGCGCCGATTGAAGATGGCATATAGCGCAGGCGATGGCGTCGGCCGCGTCGTCCGGTTTGGGGATTTCGGCGAGGCCGGTTAAAAGTTTTACCATCTGCGAAAGCTGGCCTTTCGGCGCCGCGCCGCTTCCGGTGAGGGCGCTTTTAATCTGCTGCGGGGTGTATTCCGCTATTTCGACTCCCCGCTCGAAAGCGGAAACCAGCAGAACGCCGCGCGCTTCACCCACCGATATGGCGGTTTTAAAGTTATTGTTTATAAAGAGACGCTCCATCGATAGAGCGTCGGGCTTATAGGTTTCTATAAGCCCGCACAAACCCTGTCTGATTTTAAACAGCCTTTCAGCGGCCGTCATGTCTTTATTTTTTTCCTGAGTGTTAAATATTCCGTAGCACTGAACTATAAACTTCGATCCGGCGCTGTCAACTACGGAATATCCGCAGCGGTGAGTGCCGGGATCGATGCCTATTACGCGCATGATTAAGCCAGCTCCGCCGCTGTAGCTTCGTCGATGTCGTAATTTGAATATACGTCCTGAACGTCGTCGTATTCTTCAAGAGCGTCTTCGAG
>CAYTCW010000044.1:0-8041 GCA_964436235.1 uncultured bacterium | reverse complement strand
TTCTTTGCTGACCGTAAAGCAGGCGCGCTTTTTAAACATATAGCTCACTGCGCCGGATTCGGCCATTTTGCCGCCGTTTCTGTCTAAGAGATGACGGACTTCGGCGACGGCTTTGTTTTTATTGTCGGTTAATACGTCGATTATTATCGCGCATCCGCCGGGACCGTAACCTTCGTAAGTTAATTCTTCGTAGCTGACGCCCGGAAGTTCGCCCGTGCCGCGCTGGATAGCTTTTTTAATAGTGTCCTGCGGCATGTTTACGTCTTTGGCCTTCTGTATGGCCACGCGCAATGAAGCGTTAAGAATAGGATCGCCGCCGCCGTTCTTGGCGCTTATGGTTAATTCTTTTATGGCTTTGGTAAATAATTTACCTTTGATTTTGTCCTGTTTTGCTTTTACGTGTTTGACCTTCGCCCACCTATTGTGTCCTGACATGAGAATTATCCCCCTTTTCTGGTTCTTTTATATTTTAGTTCAGGTATTTTTAATAAATTGAGTGTAGTTTATCATAATTTTTGTGATAAATCAAGAAAAATAGTGGAATGGAGAATAATTATTTATTTTTGATGAGCGCGACCTTTAATTTTTCGAAGTTTTTACCTTCCGAACTTAATATAAGGCTTTTAATAATGTCGAGTTCGATCTGAACGCTTAAGTCGTGTTTAAATTCATCCGCGTGGTATTTTCCGATAAGATGGGCGATAACTTTATATGCGCTGTTCAGCGTTTCTTTTTCGAATTTATTTAAATTTTTAAGAAGAAAGATAACGCTTTTGCAATTTCCTATCTTTAAAAACGCGGCTACTACAAGTTTGCGCAGTTCATCGTTGCGGCAGTCACGAAATAATTTATTCAGCAGTTCTACTTTAGCGGATAGGCCCAGATTGCACAGCAGATACACTCCGATTTTTTTTTCGCCGAGCGGCGCGTTTTCGGAAATCATCGTTTCGAGAGTTTCGTATAAATCGAGTTTTGAATATTTTTCGAATATAGCCTTAATTTCATCGATGATCTGCTGAGTTTCAAACGGGCATTGCGCGAGCAGCCGTTCTTTTAACTTAGGTTCTTTTAAATTGTAAAGGCAGTTTATGACGGCGCCTTTTAATCTTAACGACGAGCCGCCCAGATGGTTCTGAGCTAAAAAATTAGCGAATTTAGTCAGGCCTAAAGCTCCGATCTTATCTATAGCGTAGGTTTTTACAAATTCGGATTTATCGTTTTGAAGAATGTACATAATGCATTCTTCGGCCTTCGTTTTGAACTTTTCGATAATCAGTTCTAAAGCCATAAGGCGTATTTTTTCATATCCGCTTTTAAGAAGCGGCATCAAATCGTTTTCCAAACTCAATTTTTCAACGCGTCCGAGAGCGATGAGACTTAGCTGGAGAACTTCCGCGTCTGCCGATTTAAGGTTTTGCTTTATTTTATCGTAGGCAAGATCGCCCGTCACTTTATATACGCGCAGCGGCTGGCGCTTGCCTTTTAACTCGATTTCTCCCATATCGCTGAGTTCGAAAACGTAGCGCGCGCTTTTATATATATTTTCGGATATAGCTATTTCGCCCGCCTGCGCTACGGTCTGAAGACGCGAAGATACGTTGACGGTATCGCCTATTACCGTATATTCCATACGCTTTTCAGAGCCGAGGTTGCCGGCGACCACCTGGCCGGAATTTATGCCGACGCCGATGCCTAAGGTAATGCCGTATTTTTTTGTATATTTTAAATTGAATTCTCCGAGGCGTTTGTTCATTTCCAGCGCGGTTATAATGGCCATTATGTCGGCGTTTTCGCATAGCCGCGGGGCGTTGTAAAGCACCATTATGGCGTCGCCGATAAACTTATTTATTACTCCGTTATTCTTAATCACTATATCTATCATCTGGTCGAAATATTGGTTCAATATGTCGAAAAGATCTTTCGGTTCTAAAGTTTCCGAAAGAGTCGTAAAGCCGCGGATGTCCGAAAAAAGTATCGTCACGTTGCGGTACTCGGCTAAAAATTGGGTCGCTAAGTCTTCGGTTAAAATTTCATCGGCTATATAATCGCTTATATAGCGTGAAAATGTAGATTTCATAAGCGCTCTTTCGTTGAGCACCTTTGAAAAGCTCATAAAACTTTTCTGCAGATAATCGATTTCTTCGCTGTCGTTCGGGGCCATATTAAAATCGGTTTCGCCTTTTTGTATTTTTTTGGCGATGCCCGCCAGAGAGATTATTGGCGCGGCCGAATTTCTGGCGGCAAAATATATTCCGGCCGCGCTTATGATAAGCGACAGCGAGGCAAGAACCAATATAAAAGAAAGGCCTGCCGCCGAAGCCGGAGCGCCGCCGGAAGAAGAAGGCTGAGCGAAATGGATATAACCGGCCGCCGCGGCGAATAAAACCAGATTAGGCGCGAGCACCGCCAGCGCCATGCCGGCAAATGATTTAAAAATAAGATTTTTACCGTTAAGCATTTTATATGTTACAGCTCTTTCGATTCGAAGCGGGCGTCTTTAATGACGCGCTGTTTGCGCTCGTATGTAAATTCGAACTTAGCGCAGCTAACCCTGCCTTTTTCTATTTTTGAAGGAAGAAGATAGCACGGCCCCTGCATGGAATAATTAAGATTTTTATATTTTTGCGGGTCTTTTTCAAGATAAATGAGAAAATTGATAAGCGGCGCTTTCTGGACCATATCGCGGGCGCTTTCGATGCCGTTGTGTGAAACGGCTATTATCATATTATATTCGGACGGTTTTACGTACTGCGGAGTGAAGATCTGTTCGGCTATTTTCGAGGGCTCTTTAAATGTGTATTTTTTTCCGTATTTTGCCGGTACTTTCGAGGCCGATTCCGCGTCGGTGAAACCGGTCATGCAAAACACTATGCCGCGTTCGTTTTTAAAATAAAGTTGATGGAAAAACTCCGGCGTTTCGCCTTGTTTTGAATTATCGGTTACATGGGTGCACAGCACGGGCAGTTTGAATTTAGGCGGCTGTATTTCGAGCAGATTAAAGCAGAATACTAAATCGCGCAGACCGAATCCAGCGGCGCTGTATTCGAGTTCGTTGAGCATTTTAAAGCTGTCTTCGGTGTTAAAGTTTATCTCGGAAGAATCGAAAAGATAATTACCCGCGTCGATAGCTATAAAAATGGCTTTTTGAGAAGCGGCCGCTTCCCGTTCCGAATTGATAAGGTTTTTCAGCGCGGCTATTTTTTCATCGTTATTGCGGCCTATTTCTTTCGGCTTGATTATTTCGGCTAAGTTCGAAGTGTACAGGACGACCGTTTTGTATTCTCCCGCGCCTTTGAAAATATTTACGAAATCAAGAGTTTTGCGTCCCGCTTCGGATGTGAAAAAATACCACAGTCCGAAACAGACAAGCAGCGCGCCGGCGATTACGGCTGTATTGAGGATAATATGCATATTTTGCGCGGTCCAATTTTTTATGGAATCGGCGCTGAATTTGAACGGAGCTTTTTTAGAGGAGATGAGGCCGGCTTCGGAAATTGTGTCGTCATAAGCTACGTCGAGCTGGTCGAGCACGGTTTTAGAAAAAATGTATTCGGCCGATCTGGATATGTTTTTAGTTCCGATCCCGAGTTCGTTGAGAAGTTTTTTCGCGTTGAGGTCGTTAAGGTCGTTGCCTAAGAAATCGAGCGCCGAAAGAGCGCGTTCCTTTATTTCTTCGTCGCCGCTTTTAACTAATTCGCCGAGCAGCGGTATGGTTTCATTTTTAATTTGAATGATAGCGTATATCGAAGAAGTGACCATGAGCCGGTCGCCGCTTTTTATCATATCGGTAATATGTGCCGCGTGGTCTATGTTAGGATATTTTTTAAGGGCTATAATGGCGTTAGCGCGTACCCGGTTGTTTTTATCTTTGAGCAGCGGCTTTAACATCGAATGAAGATCGATGCCCTCTATTTCGCCGAGCGCTTCGACGGCGTTTGCCCTGATGCGCGGGTTGGGGTGGTTGAGGTATTTTTTTAAATTGGATATATTTTTGCCCGCGTTTATTTTAGAGCAGGCCGAAACTGCGTATGCCAGAACATATTCATCTTTTTCTTCTTTTAAAAGCTGGTCTAAGGCGGCTATCGACTCGGCTGAATTAGGGGCGGACAGAAGCTCCCTTATTTTAGAAATTTTAGTTTCTCCCTGATTTTTTTCGTTTATCAGCGAGTCTGAAATTGATTTTTCGGGCGAAGACGAATCGCGCGCGATTAAATTGTCGGCGAGAGTTTCGAGCGAAAGCGAATCGCCGCCGCTGATATTTATGGCTTTGATCGCCGCTTCGGCTTTTTTGGCGATGGCCTGATTTTTATGACTTTTAAGTTTTTCTAAAAGCGGCAGAATTTTCTTTGATTTAAAGCCGCACAATACGAAAACCGCTGAATCGACCATTGCGTCGGATGGAAACTCGAGCATTTCATCGAGAAGTTTTATCGCGCTTTCGATATCGTATTTTTTGAGGTAATCGATGACGTTAGCGGCGACGCGGTTATCTTTGCCGCCGTTCAACAGTCCTATTATGTGCGGGAATGCCCGCTGGTCGTCGAGCATTGAAATAGCTTCTATCGCGTTTGCGATTATGCGGAAGTTGGCGTGTTTTAAGTATTTAAGAAGTATCGGAGTACAGCTTTTGTCGCCCGAATATCCGAAAGCCTTTATCAGAGTGGCTATCACCGTTTCGTCGGTTTCTATATGCAGTCTGCGCATCAAAAATTCGATAAATCCGTCTATTTTGTATTTGATGGCGCCTTTGACGGCAAGTATTCTTTCGTCCGGTTTTTCAGAATCGCCGAGCGCGTTGATTTTGTCTTTGATGGCCTGCCTGCGTGACTGCTGTTCTTCGAGTTGTGAATCTATTTCTTCTTCGCGTTTTTTTTCGTCGGCGATCGAATCGAAGTACGCGCAGGCCTTGCGGGCGTAATAGCGGACGTTGAGACTTTCGTCGGTTGCCGACATTTTTTTGATCGTCGCCCCGTACTCGCTAAGTTTATTTTTGACTATATAGTATATTACCTTGATCCTGTCGTTTTCAAACGGCGAGGTAAGTAAGTATTCGAGATTTTTTTCACTCATGTCATGACCCGCGCTTTATCAATTCGTTCATTAGAGTTTCTTTGTTCGCTGGTTATATATTCTAATTGTAATCAGTTCATCTGTCAAGAAATTTCATTGAAAATATTTTATTATTACAGTTCGCTAAGCCGCCACCTGCATAATTCGCCGATTGATTTAGAGGATGATTCGTAAATAAACTCAAAACGGCCTATGTATGCCGCATTATTTTTGATTTTCGAAGGCAGCACGAAGGTGTCTTCTATTTTGCGGTAAGTGGTGAGAAGACTTGTTTGAGGACCGTGTCCCATATCGATAATTATGTCCGCGCCGGCTTTTTTCGACGCGAGTTCTTCACTCAAGCCGGCCGTATTTGATGAAAGGAGTATTTTTAATAAATTTTTGCCGCCGCCGGCGTTTTTGAAAATATCGGTTATTATCGGAAGCGGGTTTTCTACGCTGTAACTCGAACTCAAATTAGACGGCAGTTTCGAAATTAGCGACTGGTCGGCTACTCCCATTATTTTTATCGCGAGTGCTTTCGAATTCATGTCGTAAACGGGGTTAAAAATCGCGGGAACCTCTTTAGAAGAGTTGTTGATGAGATTAGATGAAATAACCGGCAGTTTGAATTTTTCGCCCTGCGCGGAAAGAAGGTTGAAGCAGAAAAGCGCGTCGCGCGCGGCGAATGAAGCCGCGTCGTAACCGAGTTCGTTGAGCGTGTGATAAATGTCTTCGGTATTGTCGGAGGCTTTAGTTTTAGAGTCAGAATAATTTCCGAGATCGAATAATAAAAAAACGCTCGATTCTTTTTTAGCGCTCTCGCGTTCGGCCGATATGATTTCTTTTAATTTCTTTTTTTTCGAGGCGGCTTCAGGTGATGACGAGTCTAATATTTCGGCTAAATTAGAGGTGTATAGTAAAATTATCTTTGCGTCGCTTTCATTCGACCGGAAAACGTTAGCTATAACTCCGACCGGATTTAAAGCGCTTTTAGGTGCCGCGGATTTGAATTCTTTATATATGAAATAAGCGGAAGCGCAGAGGGCGCAAAGTATAAAAAGGTGAATAAAAGCGCGAAAAAACAAAGCCAGCCTGTTAATTAAATAAACGCCCGCCGCCGGAGCGGAAACCGACATGGCGGCCCTGCCGGTTTTATTTTTGCCGCCGCTCATTGAGGATTTATTGAATATATAGGCGGCGGTTTTACGGCCTTTCTGGCGGCCGGTTTTTAACTCGGCGAGCATATTTTTTGCCGCGATATTTTTTCCGTCGCCCGCTAAAAATTCGAGGGCGGAAATCGCGCGTATTTTTAATTCTTCATTGCGTCCCCGGGCAAGAGGTTTTAAAAGTTCTATGGCCTCACCTTTGATCTGCATTATGGCGTATATTGCCGATACGCACATAAGTCCGTTTTCTTCATCGTCGATCATGGTTTTTAAAAGTCCGCAATGGTCTATGTCGGGATAGCTTTTCAGCGCTATTATGGCGTTAGCGCGCACGCGGTTGTTATCGTCGGTTAAAAAAGGCTTCAGGATATTATGAAGGTCTATTCCTTCGGTTTCGCCGAGAACTTCTATAGCGTTAGCCCTTATCCGGTCGTCGGAATGCGATAGAAATTTTTTGAGCAGAGTGAGGTTTTTCGCGCCGCGCACGGTTCGGCAGGCCGAAATTGCGTAGCCTAACACGCGAGGGTCGGATTCGTTTTTAAGAAGTTCGGTTATTTTAGCCTCGGCGGCGGGGTTCGAGGAAGTAATAAGCTCGCGGAGCTCGTCGATTTTGTGGTCGCTTTCCTTTGCCAGTTGCTCTTTTTGAACATTTTCGCCGGGATGGCGGCCGCTGTCGAAAGAAGAAATAATATTTGCGATAAAAGTCGAAAAATTATATTCTTCGACGCCGTTAGAATTTATTTTCGTAAGCGCTTCTTTAGCGGATGCCGCTATATTTTCGTTGCGATGTGTTTTAAGTTTTTCGATATATTCGCGCGATTTTTTGCAGTTGAACGCTATTATCGAGTGAAGCGCCGCTTCTACCATGTTTTCCGAAGGATAGTTGAGCATTTCGACCAAAAATAAATGGATCTTTTCCGGTTCGTAATTTGTAAGATAACCGGTTATAGCCGCGGTGATAGTTTCGTTTTCGCCGCGGTTGGAATATAGAACGCTTATTATGTAAGGAAAGGCGCGCACGTCTTCGAGAAGCGCCGCGGCTTCTACCGCGCTGAGCACTATTTCAAGGTTGGGATGTTTTAAATATTTAAGCAGTATGGGAGTGTAGCTTTTATCTTTAGAGTGGCCTACGGCTTTTATAAAGGCGCCCAGGACGCTTTCGTCGGTTTCGGTTTCGATCTTTTTTAAAATGGCGTCTAAAAAGATATTCACCCTGGTTTTAATCGCGGCCTTAGCCGCAAGCATCCGGTCTTCGGGCGATTCGGAATTTAAAAGCTGTAAAATGCGTTCATAAATGGCGGCCTGGGCGTTTTTTTTCTTTTCGAGCTCTGTTTCGAGCTCTTTTTCGCGGTCCTGCTCGCTTAATATTTCGCTGAAAAGCTCGCACGCCTTTTGCGCGTAAAATCGAACGTTAAGGCTTTCGTCGCTTTCGGCGGCATTTTTTATAAGTTCGTATAAATCGGCGCGTTTATTCTTCACCGCATAATAGATGATCTTTATGCGGTCGGTTTCAAACGGCGAAGCCAGCATCTTTTTAATATTCTGTATATCCATATGCGCGCCTTTTAATTTGATGTCATCTCGTAGCTGTATTTTAATAGTATTACAGTGTAATTGTCAAGATAAATTATAAATTATAAATTATTCAAAATTTAGCGTTGTGTTTTGGATAAATTAATGATAATATTTGATTATGCTGAGTATAATGTTTTATGGACTGCTTTACGGTTTCGTTATATCCGTGCCTATAGGCCCGGCCAATATAGAACTTATAAGGCGCGGCATGCATTCGGGTTTTAAAGAGGCTTTTGAAGTAGGTCTCG
>CAYTCW010000043.1:30128-31391 GCA_964436235.1 uncultured bacterium | reverse complement strand
TATTGTGAATATAGTCTTCCTTAGGGAATAATTCAAAATCGATTATTGAAATACCTATAGTTTTTCGTAAATCTGAATATTTATCGCCTTCTTTTATCTGGCCCGAATATAATTTGGTCAGAATATTTATTATATAACATTTTCTGAATATTATCAAGCCATTAAAAATTTTGATTAAAAATTTGACAGAAAATGCTATAAAAATTGATGAAGATATTGCTAAAACCCGCCGTTTATGGTATAATATATGCATCCTTTAATAATAAGTTTAAATTATAATTTCGAGGTGAGCGTGCAATGTTGAAAAAAATAGTGAAATCTACTTTAATAGCATCGAGTTTTGCAATTATCGGTTTAAGCGCGTGCGGCGCGGCTTACGGCGCTGACGATTACGGAAAAGCGGCCGTGGACGAGGCTATAAAAACCTCGAATCAGGCTATGGAAGCCGGCAGGCAGGCGGGGGCTGAAGGCATGAAAGCCGGAATGGAAGCCGTTAAAGCTGCCGGAGAAATATCGGGCGAAGCGGTTAAAAATTCGACCAAACTCGCCATGGAAGGCATGAAAACCGCTCAGCAGGCTATGGACGGCGCCAATAAAACGATAGAAGCCGCCATGAAAACCGGAATCCAGGCGGGGGCTGAAGGCATTAAAGCCGCGCAGGCCGCTATCGTAAACGCCAGCAAATTAATAGAAGACGCTATGAAAAACGCCGATAAAATAACGAACGAACAGATAAAAGCCGCACAGGAAGCAATCGCTAATGCTAATAAACTCATAGAATCTTCGATGAGCGCGGCCGATAAAATAACCGCCGAAGGTATGAAGACCGCCGCCGAAGCAATAGCTAACGCTAATAAACTGATTGAACAGTCGATGAAAGAAGGCGACGCCATGCTCCAGCAGGGTTTAAAAACCGCCGAAGACGCCGTCCGTCAGGCTGAAAAAGCCGGCGAAGCGGGCGAAAAAGCGGCCATGGACGCCGAAAAAATGGCAGAAGACGCGGTTAATCAGGCTGATAAAGCAATTCAGCAAATGAATATAGACACCGGCGCCGGCAATTCCATGCAGTCGCTTGACGGACTTGACGGCCTCGGCGATCAAATCAATCAGGACGTTAATAACTCGGTTAACGACGCCTTAAAAGATGTAAATGTAGATGTGAATGTGAATATGAACACGGGCGAGTAAATAAATATATTAGTATTTAACTAAAAAAAATATATGTGATTTAATTGTAAGGGCGCACCAATGTTGTGCGCCCTT
>CAYTCW010000043.1:24158-30028 GCA_964436235.1 uncultured bacterium | reverse complement strand
TTTCTTTTTTATCGGAGTATTTTTTTACTATAAACATAAGCGCTACAGTGCTTAGAAATACCGCGAGATATTTCAAGGCCGAGTAAATAAATCCGAAAACGCTCCTGCGTCCGCGCCCGCCAGGCCCGCTGCCCGAAAAACTTTCGGCTATGTAATAAAGCGCGCTCAGTACGGTTATGAAAACGCCCATAGCCGCCATGGCAGGAAGAAAAACTTCTTCAATACCGTCGTCCGCGTCTTCGTATCTGCCGTTTCCGGTTTCATGGCAATCTTTTTCGGCAGCCGCCTCCGCCGCCGAGTTGCGCTTTACGGCGGAAGTAATGGATGCCGCCGGAGTTATATCGGACGATTTTTTGAATTTAAGTCCTATTTTAACTAAATCGCCAACCTGATCGGATTTTTTGATAAAATATATATTTTCGCCGCTAAGCCCGAGTTTAGAGCAGATATCGTTTTCTATTATTTTTCTGTCTTCGGCCGTAACCGATTCGGCGCGGTCTATGACGGCGCAGACGGCGTCAAAATTATCTTTTATGGTAAAAAAAAGATCTACTTCGGCGCGCCTTAAGCCTATCAGTGAATTAATGTAAAAAAGGGCGTTTCCGCGGCTGTATTGCGTGGCAATATTAGCTACGGCGTTGTCTTTTATATCTTCGACGCTTACGGTGCTTACGGCTACCTGAGATTCTTTCCTTTGCTCGATGCCGCTTCCTTCCGCGCCTAAAAGTATATTAACCATATTTAATATTCTCCTTTATTTGATCTTTTTATACGTTTTATAATATTCATTTGACTTACTCTGGAACGATTTAACGAGCTCTTCTACCGAAGGCGGTATCTTTGACATAAGTATTTTTTTAAAGGTATGCCCTAAGCCGTAAGTTATGGAACCCGCCGTAACGGCTGCTACGGCTGAAACTATCGCCGGGCCCGGAGGGCCGAAGATCCAGGAAACTCCCTTTGAAACGGTTATAAATATCTTTTTGCCGATCGAATTAATGCCGAGCTGGAGAAAGATATTTTGAATAAATTCTTTATTGAGTTCTTTTTCATATAACTTAGCCAGCTGATAGATCATTTTAAATTGAATGCCCGACAACGCAATAGCGTCGGAGCCGGGTATGGGAAGCGCGCCCACGCCGAATGCTTCACCCGCCGACCAGTTGATTATGCCGTTTGCCTGTTCTTCTTTATGGCGGCAGAGCCTGCCCCATAATATAATTTTAGCCTCGCTGTCTAAAACGGAGGTAATGCGCGCTATGGCTTCGTCAAGCCCTACCGGAGGGCAGTTTTTTTTGGTGGCGACGCCTATTGCTTTATGCTCCGGCTTGATCAGCCCTAATTTTTCGTTGCAGTCATCGAGCGCTATTTTATAATCGCCTTCATCGCCGAGCGTGTCTATTTTAGATAATATCGTAACGACAGGTTTTTTAAGTTTTTTTATATCGCTGAATGCTTTTTTGACGTTAGCGGTGACGCCCGCCGAACTATTAACGAAGTAAAGCGCCAGATCGGAGTTGTGCTCGATAAAGTTGGTGGCTTTATCGGAAATCGCCGAATTGACATCTTCGAGGCCCGGCGTGTCGTATATGAATACATTTTTACAGCCCGGAAATTCATAGCGGTTTACTTCTATGGTTTCACCCGCTTTAGGAGATTCTTTTATATCTTCGCGGCCGGTGACGGCTTTTATAAAAGAAGATTTACCGCAGTTGACAGTGCCTACCACGGGTATATTCAGCGTCGCCCTGTCCAGATCGTCTTCTACGGTCTGCTCGGCGCGCTTCCAGGCGTCTTCAAACTCGCCTTCTATTTTAGTCTCCTGCCATTCGGAGTTTATAGTTTCTTCGCTATAGGCGCGGCCGCCGGCATCTGCTCCCGCACCGGTTTCTTTATTATTACCGCGGATATAGTTATTTTTAAAATGCTTTATCATAGAGTCGAGTTCTTTTTCGAAATCCATAATTAACTCCTGACGCTTATATTGACGATGTATTCGCCTTTATATTTTTTCGCCGCTATCTTTTGAATATGATTCGGCTTCTTTTGAATACTGTATATATTTTATATCGTTTTGAACTTTAATGTCGCCGGTTTCTTTTTTATATTTGCTGTTATATTCGCTTTTATACCTGTCAAACATTTCTTTAAGTTTATCTAATGGTATGGTTTTACCTGACGCTATCCAGGTTATCATCACTCTGCCGAGCGCGTAAGTAATGCCGGCCGCCACGGCCGATTTAACTCCGTAAAAAAAAGTGGATGCTAAAGAAGTACCTACTATGGCTGCGCCTAAAGAACCTATGACAGCCCGGATATTTTTATAGGTCATTTCCTCGCCGTACACTCCGGCGATTTTAATTATCATATAATACTGATTCATCATAAGCGGCACGGTCTCGCTGAAAGGCACCGGCGATGCGCTGATAGCGAGCGCTCTTGCGGCCGCATATTTAACGAAAGACAGCGATTCTTCGTAGAGCGCTTTTTCAATTTCAGGCCTGTTCACGCGCAAAAAACGCGCCAATTTAAGTATTTTTTCGCCGCCTTTCAATATATCGAGGAAGCCTTCGCTTAAAAGATTTATGCCTTCGCCGTTAGTGCCGCAGGTAAAGTAAATGCGGCCGCAGTTTTTCACATGGGAGAGCTTCTCGAAAATATCGGCCTTTAATTCTTCGAGTTCTTTTTTATCGCCTAAAGAATCAATTTTATTTACAATCGTTACGACCGGCCGGCCCGTTTTGAAAAGCTCGGCTGAACAAGTTTTAACGGTATCGGTTATGCCTTCCGCGGCGTTGATAACGTGGGCGAATATATCGGTCGAGCCTATGAAATCTATGGTTTTAGCCGACACTGCAGCCTCTATATCGTCGAGACCGGGAGTGTCGGCTAAAAAAGTATCTTTATAAACCGGCAATAACTCGATTTCTTTGGTCCAGCCCGCTATGGGCGAAATCTTTCCTCGGCAGGCATTAATATTAAGCAGCTTGAAAAACAGGGATGTTTTGCCTGCGTTAACCTTTCCTATAAGAGTTATTACGAGTTTGTCGGTTTTATTGATATTAACTACCTCTATTTTGTTAAATACCGGTTTATTTATTTATTCTTATGAACTTAATGTTAGATCCCTGGCCGCTCGGTTTGAAAGAACTCACATCAGTGTCGGAAGGATATATGCATATGCTGCCGCCGGCCCCTAATTTAATGCCGTCAACGCTTGTCGGAGCATAAGCCGCGCCGCTGAAGTTGAAAATGCTGTTTTCGGAGCCGTAGCCGTAAATGCCGTTAGATGCGTTAACTAAATTGGCGATGCGGTATCCGGTTGCAATGGATGCAAAATCAGTAAATGCGGTATTTTGGTTTTTCATAATATCTTCAATGGCTCTGTAATCGCCGTAAGTGTGTGCTATAAGCAGTTTGAACATTTCTTCCCTGTCGCGCGCGTGGTTTTTGCAATATTGCATGAATGTGTAAGACAAGGCGTAGCTTTCGTCGTCCTGATTCCAGACGCAAAGCGACGCGCCGTTTCTGATTTTATTACTCGAATCGGCTTTAATGGTATCGATTCTTCCGGTTCCCGGCGTTTTGCCGATAAGCTGCTCGGCCGATTCGGCCATGCCTTCATCCATCCAGGAATCCATTCCGGCAATTTTTTTGATCATAACGCGCTGGCCGTAATTTATAAGATGCTGGAATTCGTGGGCAAGCGTTCTTATAAGGTCCGCATCGAGAGGGTTTGCCGTAGCGGTTGAGCCCTGTTCGATTCCGAATTTGATATTCATATAAAAAATTTCCATTTCGTTATAACCATTGCCTAAGGTTAAATCATTGGATGAAAAATAACCGAGCGTGCTGGATTCGCTCGCGCCCATATTGTAGTACAGAATAACTACTTTGCCATTCGAGTCGATATCGGTAGGGCTTCCAAAAGCGCTCGTCATGGCCGCGTATATTTCATTATCGAACTTTTGGCCGATAAGGTTCCAATCGTAGGAAGAAGCGCTTACTTCGTTATCTAAAAATACGAGACATTTCGATGTTGCGCTGCCATAAACTTTAGTAGTAGGAAGGTCTTTAGTTTCAGTATCGCTTACGGCGATTTTGAAAGTATATGTAGCGTCATTTTCAGTGATGACGGGGCGTTTTCTTTCAGATATCTGCATTAAAGGCGCGCGGTTGGCGAAATATCTATCTTTAGCTCCTGATTTTTTAGAATTGAAGTTTATAATCATTCGCGAGGGGTTATTTACCGATTGAGGAAGAATGCCTACCGACTGAGTTTCGAGGCCCGCTGACGAACCGTTCGTGTTAATAGCTAAAATAGCTTTTTTGGCGAAACTCGCTATGCTGATATCTGTCACGCCTTCGGTAATATCGGGCTGCGGCTCGCCGCCGCTGAATAAAATGGACGAGCCGTCGTAATTAAGAGTGACATCCTGCGTTAAGTTTATAAAATATGATTTGCCAGCGGTTATAGTTGGATCCGCGCCGTCGAGTTTTTCGATAACGCCCGTCGAATTGCGCACTACCTGAATGAAAGTGCCCGCGTTTGGGCTCCAGCTGTAAATGCCTTTTATGGCGGCAAATTTAGCTAATAATTGTGAACAGGTAATGGTTTCGGGAACTTTTGAAAAACCAGTTAGATTGAATCCGGCTTTTAAATTTATGTCGTTAATGGTCGAAAGCGCCGTACCTGCAAGGTCGAATGTGACATCGCTTTTGACTTTAAATATATAACCTTTTCCGGCGGACATAGAGGTGAGCGAGGAGTCGCTGACGCTTAAGAAACTTCCGGCCGCAGCGCTGTATAGGTATATATCTTCAAGTTCGGTCTGCCGGGCCATTAACTCGGTTATCGAAGACGAAGGAGTGAGAGTTAGGCTGACGAAATTGAATCCGGTTTTTAAGCTGAACGGCTGAGTGCCACTTTGTGCGTAAGCTGGCCGGATAGATAAACATATGATAAAAATAAAAATTGAAGCTGTTATAAGATTTTTAACGATGCGGATGGCGCGGGGCGATATCATGAATAGATTCCTCCATATATTTTTATATTCATACTTGATTAATATACACTATTAGAGTTAATAAGTCAATTAAATAAGCTGAAAAAGTTGACTGTATAAAACATTAAAAATCCTTGTTTTTAAGGCCTGAATAAAATATAGAGCATTATTAAAATAACGGTCCAGAAAATGAAAATATTTAGATATCTAACGAAAATAAATCGTTTGTCCATATTCAGGGCTTCTTCGAGCGAATATCTGCGTGCGGTAAGCCCGGGCGGCGGTTCTTCGCGCGAAGTCAGCGTCTGTTCGCTCTTGAAAAAATAAGTTTCAAAAAAGTGGATGTATTCATGAAAAATAGTTTTAAGCACCTGGTATGAAAGCTGCTTTTCAGATGTGATTCCAAGAATATTAAAAGAGCCTTCGAATAATACTATCGATTTGGATTCATAAACGGTTTTATATTCAGAGGCCGGGTTTTCGATAAAAGGCGCGTTGGGAGCGAATCCTGAAGACGAGTATCTTTCTACGTGGGAAAAATGTCCTAAAACGATTGAATCATTAGGGCCGAACTGCGCTTCTTTACATACCCTGACGGGACATAGTTTTTTTATATTGAGCGATTTTTTTAATAAATCCGGCGTTATTTCGATTTTTTCATTTAAGATATCGAGGATGGTATTGCGGTCGAGGTCGTATAACATTTTTCTAATAAAGTGATAGCCGCGGCCTTTGAAATATAAATGAATATAGCGCGGTAGAAGCTCTTGAAAAAATAGCTCAGATTGCGTTTCGGTTATATCGTTGAAATCAGCCATAAAAATCCCTGACTTGAATTTATTTAATTTCGATATAAAATTTTAG
>CAYTCW010000043.1:2141-24058 GCA_964436235.1 uncultured bacterium | reverse complement strand
ATCAGCCATAAAAATCCCTGACTTGAATTTATTTAATTTCGATATAAAATTTTAGTTCCTCATTATATAACAACGAGAAAAATATTTCAATGTTTTAATATAATTTTAATTCTGTTTTAATTATTTTTAAATTTAATTTCTTTAATTTCTCAAATTTCTTAATTTTTTATCAATTATTAATTTAATATTTTTGCCGTTAAATTATACTTGACAATTAATCTATTTTTTTATACAATGAAGCGTTAAAAAAATTCCTTGTTGATTAGAGGTTTTACTTGACTATTCAGCTATCTATCCAGGAAATATGCGATTTTTTCATGCAGAGTTCGGATGTAGTTTATTTACAATCTTCTGAAGGCATTATTACCCATACTAACGATAATATTGAAAAAAGCGTCGGATTTTGTAAAGCTGAGATTATAGGAAAACACTTTACTGAATTTATTCATCCTCACGATATAGCTAAAGCCGTCGATATATTCGAAAGAACCCGTAAAAACGATCCTACTGAAAAATTCTGTCTTAAATTGCTTCATAAAGACGGTCGTGTTCTTTACTTTGATTTCAAGGGACACGCCGTATTCAAAGACGGAGTTTTCATGGGGAGCATAGGCGTCGGGCAGGACATAACCGCTAAAGTCATCAAAGAAGAAGCGTTCGGACAGTCTGAAGAAATATATAAGGTCGTAGTCGATAACGCCCGTGATGTTATATATACCGTTTCGCCAGAAGGCATTGTTACCTCCGTTAACGATTTTATGAAAATGGTCACCGGATTTACTGCCGAAGAGGTTATAGGCAGGCAATATCTTGAATTTATCCATCCCGACGAAATAGAATACGGTATGAAAATACACGAAGCCATTATGAGAGGCGAAAAACCGCCGATTTTTGAGATGCGTTTTTTGAAAAAATCAGGAGATTATCTGCAGGCCGAATTTTCGACGACTCCGCTTTTTTATAATGGCCGTTTTCTTGGAACGCTGGGTATCGGCCGTGATATATCCGAAAAGAAAAAAAATGAAGAAAATCTTAAAAACGCTCTGTTAAAAGAAAAACAGATCAACGAACTTAAACAGCATTTCATTTCAATGGTTTCGCATGAATTTAAAACCCCTCTTTTTCTTATCAGCGGAACGGCCGAACTTCTTGAAAAACAGTGCGGTAACCCGGCTGATGATAGAGCGCGTAAGGGTTTTAAAACTATAAAAGAAAATATAATGAGGATTTCTAACATTCTCAGCGATATAACTCTTTTATGCGATGAAAAAAAAGATAATATTTTTAATCCAAAGCCTTTAAGCGTCATAGATCTATGCGCTGAAATCATTAAAGACGTAACTTTAGAATTTTCATCCGGGAATATAATTAATTTCAGTCATTGCGACGAAATTTCAAGCCAGTCAAAATATTTACTTGACGCTGAAATAATGCGCCATATTCTTACTAATCTTCTCAATAACGCCGTTAAATATTCTGCGGAAGCCAGAGAACCAGTGGAACTGAGAGTGGAAAGCGTTGAAAAAGGTATTAATTTCATAATAAAAGACCATGGAATCGGAATTCCGGAAAAAGATCTTAAAAAATTATTCCAGAATTTTATGCGCGCATCTAATGTTGGAAAAATCCCCGGAACCGGCATAGGTTTAGCTATCGTTAAAAAGTTCGTCGATATACACGGAGGCGAAATTTTTATCGAGAGCGTTTTAAATAAGGGCACGAAAATATCCGTACTGATACCTCAATCAGTTTAACTTAACGGTTATCAAACAATTCAGATATAAGCGCCTTCAATCTACAGCATAGATAATACCCCGATTTAATACTGACATCGTTTCTTATTATACTGAAATTTCTGCGGTTAAACTTGAAAAAAACCGCAAAAAATGGTATAATATATTAGCATGTTTTTAATTTGATTAAAGGCGGTTTGATATTATGAATAAAAAGTTCTTGATATTATTTTTAACGCTCTTATCTGTATCTGTGTTTAATTTCGTTTATTTTGACTGCGGTACGGCTTTTGCCGCAAATGAAGCCGTCATACCGGAAGGCGCTTCCGCAGCTGAAAATTCAGCGCTTAACAGGGCTTATACCGAAAAATTAAAGGCTTACGAGCAATTCGTTCAGGCCGTTAACGATAATAAAGACGATGCGGCTATTCAAAAATTATCCGACGCTTATAAAGCGGCGCTCGAAAAATATAATGCTATTCTGTCAAAAAATAATACTGACGGTATTTTATATAACGATAATGCGAATGGCGAAACCGGTCAGTTACACTCGACCGAAACTGCCGCCGCCGCTCCGGGGTTAGAAGGCATCAGCGGCGAACTCAAAAACATTATAGATATAGTTCACACATACAAGGCTAAAAACGATCCGGACGCCGTAATTCAAAAACTCGAAAATTTAATATCTCGGCAGGGCGCGCTCGCTAACAAAGATGAAGTTAATCTTGCTAAAATAGAACTTGCGAATGTGTATTCGATGTATAAAAACGACTACGGCCGCGCCGTCGAAATTTTAAAAGAAGTGACCGCCGCTTCGAATCAGGGCGAAAAATTTTACGGCGAAGCCGTAACTGCGCTTAAAAGAGCTGAGTTTCACTTAAACGGTTCGGTAATGATAGCAAATATCGATAAAACCCGTGCTGAAGCAAAAAAACTATTAGCTAAATATCAGCAAACGCCTATATATAAGTCTTTTACAAAAGGTTCGGCCTTAGCCGGTTATTATATGTCGCTGTTTAAATACCGAAAATCGATAGCTGAGTATCGCTCGTTTAAAAATAAATTCGATAAAAGCGAAAATTTCGCTTATTATGGTTTTATAGCCGATATTTTCGGCGGCGCGCAGGCATTCGACGGCGTACAGGACGCTTTTAACAATTCTAATATTTCGATCCGCGATATATCAGCTCCGGTTAAACATCTTGCCGATAACGTGGAGGCGCTTTACGCCCGCTGGCATATGTTAAACAGCGCCAAACAAACCATAGATATGAGTTACTTTATATTCGATAAAGACCCTATAGGTAACGCTATTCTGGGAATGCTTCTTAAAAAAGCGCGCGAAGGCGTTAAGGTCCGCCTTATTTTAGACGCCCACGGCTGCGGCGAGTTCGCTAAGAACACCAAATCGCAGGATTATTTACAGGAACTCGCGGCCGAAAAAAACGCGAAAGTCAAAATATTTAATCCCGTTCATAAGGCCGTTTCAATGGCCATATCCGATTTACGAAATTTGATCAGCTCTAATCATCAAAAAATAATAATAGTTGACGGCGAAACTTTAATCACCGGCGGCCGTAATATTTCCGCTCATTATTTAGCCGATTCGCGCGATTATAAAGAAGCCTACCGCGACACCGACGTAATGGTCAAAAGCGACGAATTGTGCGCTCAGTTAAAGATGACTTTTGAAGAAGAATTCGACGCGCTCGAAAATTTCGATGTAAAAAAAGACCTTCTCGGCAACTGGATCAAGCGTGACGGCGAACTTTTAGACTGTGCGCGCTCGTTAGATTCCTGGATAAAAGGAAACGGCGTTTATCATTCTAAAAAAATAGAAGAACTCAACGAAGAAATCGAATCGTTTAAACACATGACATCTTATAATCAGTACGAACATTTTAAAGGCGCTCATTTCGCGCCCGTTAAATTATTCGGTAAAAACAGCATACAGCAGGAACGAAACGATATAACCGATAATATAATAGCCCTTATTAACGCTTCGAGCGATGAAATAATAATACAAAACCCTTACGTTATCTTCACCGATAAGGCGAAAACCGCCCTCAAAGCGGCGAGCGCGCGCGGAGTTAAAATAATTATAAATACGAACAGTCCGACATGTTTTCCCGCCGCTAACGGCGATTTAATGACGCTTGCCTTCTTTTTAGATGAGTGGATGCCGTTTTTAAAAGAAAATCCGACGGCTAAAATTTACGGAGTAGCCATAGCTCTTAAACTGCACGCTAAAGTATTTATATTCGACCGTACGGTAACGGTTATCGGCACATATAACATGGATCCGATGAGCGAAGATATTAACGCCGAAAACGTTTGCGCCGTTAATTCGAAGGAATTCGCAGAAGAATGCCGCGCTAAAATTTTTGAAGATTTAAATTATTCAAAAGAATATAAGATCGGTATAGATGAAAAGGGCGAGCCTTACGAAATATTCGGTCCCGGCTCGCTCGGCGACGAAAAAACTCTCAATAAACTCAGGCTTATTAAAAAGATGAAATTTTTAAGGCCGATGATATAGTCTATTAATGGGGGTTAACCGCCCCGGTTGTGTCTGAAATTAGCTTGTTAGAAACTATTTATATTTATCAGAAAAGACTGGTTCACCTAATTCTTTGCGGAATGAAGGCATTACCGAATTTTGCGATTCGGAAGCCGTCGATTCGCCGCGCGCGTCGCGGTAACCCTGTTCCATCGATTTAGAAATGAGCGTATCAGTAAAATCAAGCATGCATATATGCGGTGGTTTTGGAACGAGAGTAAAGATGACAACATAGCGTTTCGATCTTAGATCGATAAGCTGTGTCTGTTTATGAAGATGTTCGAAAGCGGCTGCTATATTAGCCGCCATATTTTTATTTTCCCCGAATTCTTCGGGGGTTGATTCAATTAAAATAATATGTGTAGCGCCGCGCAGAACTGCCGCTTCGATCGGGCTATTATGCGCGAAACCGCCGTCAACCAAATCTAAATATTCGCCTTTTGCAGGTAAATCAGTCAGACGCCGCGGAGGAAAAATAGGAAATACCGAACTCGAGCCCATGATAATATCTATTAATTGGGCGGGATGATCGTCGATGCGCACGCCGCGGGCCCCGAAGATCGAGTTTTTATCAGAGCGCCACGAATAAAAGTAAAGATCGCTCGGTAGAATGTTATTTGATTGTTTAAGGGCGTTTGCAGTTACTATAAGATCGCGCGTAAGCAGACGGTCGGAAAAAATACGGCGGCTCATTTCGGTAAAGCGCTCCGCCGGCGTGGCTGCCTTGTTTAACGCAAGCGGCGGCCCGTCTTTTTGGGTTAATGCATGTTCTACTAAGGGCTGAAAACTATCGGCGAGGGTTAGTTCAAGGCCTTCAGAGCCCGAAAGCGTTTCAGAAAAAAAGAATATGGTCATAAGCAGTATGACGGGCAGAAAAACGAGCAAGGTTATTGAAATTAAAACTAGCGGAACGCTTTTGAAATGAAGCGAACGGCCGTTTCGCCGAAGCCTCCGCTGAAGAAGATATCCGCCGGCAGCGAATATAAAAAGCGGCAGAGCGGAAGTGCGCATCGCGATATCGAGCCATAGCCAGATATGATGGATAACATGGTTATCGCCCAGCATGCGCCATGGGCTTATCGGAAGCGTTATCAGCGCCGCCTGAAATGCGCTCAGGGCGGTGAGCATTTTAAAATAAGCCGGAGCGTGGCTTTCAGTCGAAGCAGCCAGAAAACGCACAAGAATTAAAAGAATGCCGGTTTCGAGCAGCGCCAGCCATAGCCCCGACATCGCCCTTACGGGCGTCGAAGGACGCAGGATCACGCGCTGGTCTAACTTAGGCCAGACGCGTTTTAATTCTTCGCGGCCCGCAGCGGTACGCGTTATACCCATAGCCACCGGGAGGGCGTTTACCGCGCCGCCTGAAGTGCCTACTACCATATCTATATCAAAATTAGTATCTTTGAAAGCCTGCTTGGTTCGTTCTAATTTTTCTTCGATGGCGGCTATCGCGCCGGCCTGATAAGAACATTTAGCCCCGCCCCCGGAAAGCACTAAAGCCATACGCGGCGCCGATTGCTGCGATTTTGAATAGTGCTGAAGTATCTGACCGATTTCATCGAGCGATACGCTTTGTAATTCGGGCGAGCGCGGAGAAAGCCCTATGGCGCGCGACCATTGGAGTACCTGAGCATAGGGTGCGGCGCCGCTTTCAAGCCGTTTCATAAGAAGGCGGCCGTTCGGATCGCGGTAGTTTAAAAGCGTTTTTGAAAGAAGTTCTTTTTCGGGAAGGGCGCGCCGCACGGCGATAACGTCGTGAGGAAGTTCGATATTTTCTAAATCGGGAAACGGCAGTTTTCTTAATTTTGAAGATAGTTCGGCGGCGCCTGATATAGCGTCATCCCAGACGAATCCTACAAGTTTAAGCCCTGTTTTTTTTCCGGCCAGCGAACGCAGAACGCCCGTGTGTGAAAAAGTATATCGGACCGCTTCGCGGCCGGGCTTTATTCCGGCTTTGCGCAGAATGAATTCGGGCATTATTCTGCCTGAAACAGACAGCGGGTCGGCAAAAACGAATCGAATTTCATCGCGGGCGGGATCCGCCGCCAGTTCATCGAATGTTTTCCAGGGAGCGTCGGCGGAAACGACGCATACCGCTCTGTAAGTATAATGGCTGCCTTCGCGTTTTCGCGATTCGACGGCCCACGGGCCGCGAGCCGGCCGCATGTCCAGCGTGGCTAAATATTCGAAACCGGTTTCCAAAGAATCCGAATTGCCGTATCCGGCCTGACTTTCGGCAAAAACCGCGGAAGTGGCCACGGCAAGGTCTATTAAATCTTCGTTCATCCAGTGTAATATATCGCCGTAAGTACCCGGAGCGATTCGGAAATTGAGCCTGCCGCCTGAGGCACTGGAACAATAAGAAAAGCATTCGCGCCATCGAGCGAGTTCGGCGTCGAAATCTTCAGAAGCCACTATGCCGACGCGTATGCTGCCGCCCGTCGCGGAAGATTCAGCCAAAAACGATATCAGCGTGAGCGCGAGCGTCAAAGGCAATATTAGAGCGTATAAAAAAAGCCGCCGGAAATTATTCATAAATCAAAAAAATTAAGCCTATTTTATAGTATATTCAATATAATTTATTCAATAAGGTACCATAAATATAGGCTTTTTGCAATAATTATTTAGTTATTTAATTATCAGGACGGCAAAATAAAAATGAAAGTTACATTTTAATAAAATCCACTTTTTCCGCCCTGCGCTGAACGCCGCGCGCGAATTTAACCGCCGGGCGGCCGAATAGCATTATATATCCTATTGAATTGTTTTCATCTATTTTTAAAACTTTTTTTAATTCGGGTGCTATATCGCATATCAGCCATTTTGCCATGCCGCACCATAAAGTGCCGATCTGGAGGGTTTGGGCATAAATTTCAAAATAGGAAAGCGCTATGGCGCAATCTGTTTCCGGCGTAGGAGAATCTTTAGGCGCGTGGGCGATTATCATGTGCGGGGCGTTTCTAAAAATTATATCTATCTTTTTTTCTTCCCATTTTTTAGAAAAATCCGCAAAAAAATCAAGTTGCTGCGGCAGTTGGGAGTTTTTGATTTTTTCCGAAAGCCTTTCCATGGCCTCTGTTTTGAATTTAAGCATGGTTTCCATATTATTTATAACGCTGAAGGCCGTACTGCGGCTGTTAACGCCAGTGGGCGCGTTCGCCGCCATTTCGAGCATTTTATCGATTATGCCGGGGTCAATGTTTTCGTTTAAATAGCTTCGGCAGGAACGGCGGCAGCGGATTAAAATTTCCATTTTTTCGGACTCGACATGATTTTTAACCGATGAAACGCTGTTTTGAGGATCGAGGCCGTCTATGGATAGCGCCGCGACGGGACATACCGCTAAGCAATGCTGGCATAATATGCACGATTCTTCTTTATCGGCCGGTATGAACGGTATTTTATCTTTATCTGAAAGTTTTATAACTCTTGACGGGCATTCTTTAAAACACTTTGCGCATTTAATGCATTTACTTTTATCGATTTTAAAATTTAACATATTAAACCTCTTATTATTTTTTAAAAATTGTTTATTATCTATTGTTTATCGTTTAAATCGTTAAGCATTATACAGGGTCAAGGCGCGGATTTTTATTCAGGCGCATAAACTGAAAAAACTATATAATCGAGTTCGTTTTTTATGAATCGGCATTTTGCCAGTAGCCGGAGACCGTTTTCGTTCAATACTATATTTTTTCGGGGAAGCCCGAGTTTAAGCGGAATATTTTGAGTTAAATTTTTTTTACAACAAGCTCCCGCGGCTACATTTAAAATTTCAGCGGCCGTGTCCATATACTCTTCGGTCCCGATTTCATTTTCGTTACTTTCCAGAGCAGCGGCGGTTATAGATATAATAAGGCTGAGCGTTGAGCGTAGAGAAAAAATCAGTTTAGCCGGCGTTTCAACTTCGAGCGTGATGAATGCGGGTTCCTGTTCTTTATTAACGGCCGGTAAAGGAAAACTATCTTCGCCGATGGAAAAATCAATGCCGGATTTTCCGTATGAAATGGCATTAATAGCCTCGATGGCTGATTCTTTTAAAGTTGTATCGATATTTTTAGCATCAATCATATAATTTTCGATTTTTATTCAGAATTTATAAGAATGGAATAATGAAATTATTACATAATGATAATATAATGGAGTAAAAAAATCAACTAATATTTATAAAATATTGTTTTGTCCGTATAACGGCGGCTAACGACTGATGACTAACGACTGATAACTAACGACTGATAACCGAAATTCTCTTTATATTTTATAAAAATCATGGTATAATTACCTTCGTGTAATTTATAAAAAAGGAGATTATTTTGAAATCATTGAAATTATTAACTTTATTATTTATTTGTTTATTGTTTTTTTTCGTTGAGGCAAAAGCCGCGGGACGAGGGATGAAAGCGGGCGGCGCTTCAGGGGCTGCTTCCAGAGTCGGTTCGGGACTCGAATCTAAAATGACGCGGCCGGAAAAACCGCAAAATAATTTTAAAGACGCTGTTAATATTGAAAAACCTGAAGAATTAAAGAATACCATCACGGGCGGCCCCGGCGAAATAAGCGGTAAAAATTCCGGATTAAAGGAAAATTTGCCGCAAACGGCCGAAAAAAATAATGAATTAAAAGATCGGGCGGCGGCCGCTAAAGAAAATTTGTCTATGCAAAAATCTGAATATGCCGCAAAAGCCGATGAATTGCGCTTGAAAATAAGCGAAAAAAAGACGGGCGAACAGAAATCTAATTTTGAAAAATTAGCTTCAGATATTAATTCTATTAAGTCTGGTTCGGAAGTTACGCCGGAAATGAAGGAAAAACTTTCGCAGGACCTTAAATCGACATTATCTACGGCGGATATGCCTTCGGCTGAATCGCTCGAAAGTTTCTGCGATACTCTTGCCGGCGCGGTTTCCGACCAGAAAATAACTCCAGCGGAGGCCGTCAAATTAGCCGGCGACGCCGAAGCTATATTAAATTCAGCTAATATATCAACCGAAGACGCCGAAATTCTTGTAAATGACGCAACCGCCATAATAGAGGCCGCCGATATATCAGATGAAGAAAAGCAGGCGCTCAAGGGCGATATTGAATCCATAGCGGCCGTTTCAAAACTGAACGCGGAATCGGCGAAAGAAGCCGCCACACAAATGAAGTCTGAAGGCGCAAAACTCGAAACTTTCGAATCGGGCGATAAAGAAGCCGTGCAGGAGCGTATGAAAGAAACTAAGGAAAAAATAGAGGAAATTAAACGGCAAAAAAACGGCGTCCGCGAACGCATAAAAGACATTAAAAAAAACAGGTAAAATACGGCGCGGCAAAGGCAAAAATATAAAGTGACGGAATAAAACAAGCCTGGCTGATAAATTTATTCATTATATTTTCCTTGTTTTTTACTATCCTTTAATTCGCAGATAAGCTCCCTGGCGTATTTAATTTCGTCTATATGATTTTTAAGCAGTCCGGCGGCTTTTTTTTCGGTTATTTTATCTATTATAACGCGGAATACGGGACCGGGCGTAATGCCCATATTTTTTAATATATTTCCGTCTATGCTGACTTTGGTATTCGATAATTTGAATATATATCTTATAACGGCTTCATAGGCGCATTTATTGTTTACCGCCGAAAGAAAGATAATTAAAAACTCGCATGAACGGTTTTTAAACAGCCTGAAAATTTCTAAATCGCTTATAGCCGTATCGAGGTTTCCGGCGCTTTCAATAAGCCTATCAAACTCGGTCCGCGTTATAAGTAAAAATTCGCCCGTTTCGGTAATTATATCGCGTATTTTACGGGATGCGTTAGTTTTAGCCATCAGAGGCATTAATTTATCCGCCGCTTCGTTTAAAAGTAATATGGATAGGAATATGGCAGTTTTATTCGGCCGGGGTCCGCAGGCGAATAATTTAGCCGTTTTCTCTAAATATTTAGAGGCGTTTCTAATCATTTTTTTAATGATATCGGTAAAGACAATATCGCCGGATATAAAATCGAAAAGCCCGTATTTATTTAATTCGCAAACGGTTTCATAGACGGCGGCCTCGTTGAATATATGGTCTAATTCATTAAAAATCCTTATAGGCTCGATTTTTTTTGACACGCCGTGTTTGAGGGCTTCTTTGATGCATTCAGCCGTATGTTTTTCAATTTTAAATTTAAGCCTCGTTTTAAAGCGCAGCGCGCGGAAGATACGGGTAGGGTCTTCTATAAAACTAAGACTGTGAAGCGTTTTGATATATTTTTTTTTAATGTCTTCGAGGCCGCCGTAGTAATCTATGATCTGTCCAAAATTATCCTGGCAGAGTGAAATAGCCATGGCGTTTATCGTAAAATCGCGCCGCAGGAGGTCCTGGTATAAATTTCCCTGAAATATATCGGGCAGGGCGGCCGGCGATTCGTAGAATTCAGAGCGCGCCGTGGCGAAATCGATTTTAGGCAGTCCCGGAATTTCTACTACGGCGGTTTTAAACCTTTCGTGCCGGTTGGTTATATGAGCGTCGTCTCCGCTCAGGCTGACGGCAAAATCTATCGCGGAACAGCCTTCTATAACTATATCGATATCGGAACTCGCTTTTTTTAATATTATATCGCGCACTATTCCGCCGGCTATATAAGCCGAAACTTTTAATTCTGAAGCTTTTCGCGAAACTTTTTTCAGAAGTTTCATTACGGGCTTGTTAAAATAATCATCTAATTTTACTTTGAGCCGCTCTTGCTTTAAATCGGCCGCTCCGGCTTCGCTTTTTACGGCGGCGGATGTTTTTTTGGAAGTTAAAACCTTATCACGGCCGGTTTTAAGGTTTTTACTTTCGGTAAAAGTATGATTTAATATATCGTTTGAAGTTATAATTCCGACGATCTTGTTTTCGGTTCCGACGAGAATGGTTTTTGTTTCGCTGCGCGCTATTTTTTCGACCACCCTGTCGAACGGCTCGTTTGCCGGCGAATATATTATTTCGCGGCATAAAAATCCCGATATTGGCGCGTGTGAAAGTCCGTGATGCACTGCCCTGTCAATATCGGCTTTACGGATAAAACCGGCGACTTTTTTTTTGTCGGTAACCGGCGCGGCGGTATAAGCGTAGCGGAACATAATTTTTTCGGCCTCGCTTATTATAACTTCAGGGTCTAAATAAAGGACGCTCGGACGCATGATATCCCGCGCGGTGACGGCTGGTTTCATATATTTTTTAAAGAGCGTAACTATTTTTTCACGCGCATTTTTAATATTTGAATTGTTAAAAGTTGCGTAAGCCGCATATTTCGGCCCGCCTCCGCCTCCGGCCGCAAAAATCTCACCGAGATTTATCTGTTCTATGTTGCTGCGTGCCAAAACATGGATATTAGCTCCCATTCTGGCTATAAAAACGGCTATATTGAATTTTTCGGCGTCGATAATGCGCTGGATTATACTGTCGAATTTATAGATGAATTTACGGTTTTCGGCAAAATAAAAATTTATGTCGACGGCGTTTATATTGACTGTTTCCTTTGATTTGACCAGATCGTCAACTACGCTCTTTTGAATATTTGAAAGGCCGTCTTCCTTTAAAAAAAAGTTGACCGTTTTCAAGTTTGATCCGCGCCGAAAAAGTTCTGCCAGACAGTTTATATCGTTTTCAGCGGTATTGGGGTAAAGAAGAGAGCCGGTTATTTCATGGATGCCGAGCGCAAAAAGCGTCGCGTGAACAGGGCTTATTTCGATTCCGTTTTCGAATATCATGCGGCATATAAGGGCCGTGACCGAACCGCATTCCTGTTGTATCAGCGAATCTGCCGGTATTTCACATTTTATGGCCGGAGATTTGTCGTAAACGGCTATTAAAATATTAGCATTATCTAATATTTTTGATATGGAAGCTATCCTGTGAGGGTTTTTAACGCATATAAGCGTGACTTCGCTTACTTTAGAACAGTCGAGTTCGTCGTCGTAAATAAAATCGCCTGGTTTGAAATGAAGCGATAAAAAGTTTTTCTGGACGCGCTCTAATTTTTTAGGCAAAACTATAAGCGCGTCCCTATTAAGCAAAGAAGCGGCAAAAACCCCCGCTATTGAGTCGAAAGTAGGATTCTGATGAGTGGTTATTATCTTCAATTTATTGTTCTTTAGTTTTAGATTTTTTAATTTCTTTTTTTACTTTGTCTTTAAGTTTGTCGAATACTTTTTCAAGTTTATCGTATGAATCAGGGTCGATTAATTTATCGAAGAGCGTTTCTTTTTCACGGATGGGAACTAAATTTACCTCGCCGTTTTTAATTACTAAAAAACCGATTGGCATGATGGTCGCGCCGCCGCCCGAACCGCCGCCGAACCCTTTTGATTTTTCAAGGTCTTCGCCGCCGGCGCCGAATCCGAAAGTGACTTTTGCCACGGGAAGTATGGTTATATCGCCGACCGTGATCGGATCGCCCACCACGGATTCGGTTTTGATAGTCGTTTTCATTTTTTCGAGCAGAGTGTCTATAAAATTTTGAAAAGACATGTTACCACCTTTTTCATATTGATTATTTTAATTTGAGCCGTTGCGGGGCTTAAAGGCCGCCGCTATTTTAGCGAAATTAACTGCCTTCAGCGATGCGCCGCCTACTAAGGCGCCGTCTATGCCTTTAATAACGGCTATTTCGAGCGCGTTGATCTCATTGACCGAGCCGCCGTATAAAATTCTGACGGCGTTTGAAAAATCGACGCCGAGGTTCTGCATTATATTTTTTCTTATAAAATCGCATACTTCGGCTATCTGTTCGTTCGAAGCGTTTACGCCCGTGCCTATCGCCCATACCGGTTCGTAGGCGAGTATAACTTTTTTTGCATATTCGATCGGGATGGAATAAAGCGCCGTAAGCATCTGCGCTATTACTTCGAAAGTTCCGCCGGTTTTGCGCTCGCCGAGATTTTCGCCGAAACACATTATAGGGGCCAATCCGGCGTCGATGGATATTTTTAATTTTTGAGCCACCAGCGCGTCGGTTTCACCGAAAAGTTTTCTGCGCTCGGAATGGCCTACGATAACGAAATCCGCGCCGCATTCTTTCAGAAGATGTGGCGAAGTTTCGCCGGTATAAGCGCCCGATTCTTTAACGTAAGCGTTCTGTCCGGCGATCGAATAAATGGTTTTTCTTTCGCAAAGTCCGTAGGCTATCGGTATAAGCGGGGCGGGCGGAGCTATTACCACATCGGTTCCCGCCGCGTAATCCGGATAAAACTGAGCTAAATAACCGGCGAGCTCCGATGTATATTTGTCTAAAAAGCCGGGGCTGCCGTTCATTTTAAAATTAGCGCAAACTAAAGGCCTGCGGCTCGTTTCGGATGAAATTACCACACCGAGCGAACGGGCGAGATCGCGGGCTTCCGCGGTTACCACGTCGTCTTTTTCGACGCGAATGAATGCCCGGCTGCTTTTTTCCTGCGGAGCGCGGGCGGCTTTTCTTACTTCGTCTGCCGTTATGAATCTGCGCATTTATTTCTCCTTTTATAACTTATAACTGAACTTAATAACTGATCGATAATTAATACAGGTTATTGGGCCGCTGCTTCAGGTGCGATCTGCTTTATAGCCAATTCTTTCAGCTGTTTTTCATCTACTAAGTTTGGCGCGCCCGTCATAAGGCATGACGCCGAAGCAGTTTTAGGAAACGGTATAACGTCGCGTATCGAAGGCGAATCGGTTATAAGCATAAGAAGACGGTCGAGGCCGAAAGCTATGCCTCCGTGAGGCGGGGCGCCGTATTCGAAGGCTTCCATTAAAAAACCGAATTTATCGTTGGCGGCTTCTTTTGAAAAACCGAGCGCAGCAAATACTTTTTCCTGTACGCCGCGGTCGTGAATTCTTATCGAACCGCCGGCTATTTCACAGCCGTTTAAAACTAAATCATAAGCAGAGGCGCGCACTCTGTCGAGTTCGCCCGTTTCAAAATATTTAAGGTCGGTTAAAAACGGCGAAGTGAAAGGGTGGTGCTTGGCCACGAAACGCTTGTCTTCATCGTCGTATTCAAACATCGGAAAGTCGGTTACCCAGAGTATCGAGAATTTTTTAGGATCGATCAGGGCTAACTTTTTGCCTATTTCGCAGCGGATGCGGCCGAAGGCGTTCAATATTACATCTTTTTTATCGACTGCTATAAGCAGCAGATCGCCGTCTTTGGCTTCGAGCGGCTCGAGCGCTTTTTTTACCGCTTCTTCGCTCATGGCTTTAGTGAACTGCGTTTTAATGCCGTCCGTTTTATACTGCACCGTAACTATGCCTTTTAATCCGAATGATTTACCCATTTCTACGAGACCGTCTATTTCGGAACGGGAATATTTAGCGCAGCCTTCCATTTTAAGGCCCTTAACCACGCAGCCTTCCGCTACGGCATTTTTAAATACACTAAATTCGGAGTTTCTGAAATTTTCGGTAAGGTCGATAATTTTAACCCCGAAGCGCAGATCGGGTTTGTCTGAACCGTATGAATTCATAGCTTCTTCGTAGGACAGCCTTAAAAACGGGGTGTCGAACTTAACGCCCGCGGTTTTATCGAAAATGTAGCTGGCGAGTTTTTCGACCATAAGCATTACATCGTCCTGGCGTACGAAAGACATTTCGATATCTATTTGAGTGAATTCAGGCTGGCGGTCGAGCCTTAAATCTTCGTCGCGGAAGCATTTAGCGATCTGGAAATAACGGTCCATGCCCGCTACCATAAGAAGCTGCTTGAAAAGCTGGGGCGACTGCGGCAGCGCGAAGAATTTGCCTTTTTGAACGCGTGACGGCACTAAATAGTCGCGCGCGCCTTCGGGCGTGCTCTTGCAGAGTATTGGCGTGTCTATTTCTAAAAAGTCGTTATCGCTAAGGTAATCGCGAACGCATTTGATCAATTTGTGGCGCATTACCATGTTGCGTGTCATATGCTGGGTGCGCAGGTCGAGATAGCGGTATTTCATTCTTAAATTTTCGTCGGCGGTAATGTTTTCTTCAATGAAAAACGGCGTGGTTTTAGCTTCGTTGAATATTTTAATTTCGTCGGCTAATATTTCGATGCGGCCGGTGCTTAAATTCGGATTGATAGCATTATTGGCGCGCTCGACGACTTTTCCGCTGATTCCTACGACGAATTCTTTTCTTATCGGATCGGCCTTATCGAAAGCCGTTTTAGAGATCTTAGGATCGACGACCACCTGGCATAAGCCGTATCTGTCGCGGATATCTAAAAAGGTAAGATCGCCGTGGTCGCGGCGTCTATGTACCCAGCCGCACAAACTGACGGTTTCTCCAATATTTTTTTCATTTAAATGTCCCGCGCCGTGAGTTCTGCTAAACCCTTCATACTTGTCTAACATAAATTTTACTTTCTCCTCGAATTTAATATTATTTTATTGATTTACCCGTTAATTTTAATTTAGTTGACCGTTTTTTTATAATTATAAGCTGCGTGCGATATAATCCGCGAGTTCGGTTTCACTGACGCTCTGCTGGGTGCGTTTTCTCAGATCTTTGACGGACGGCGCCCCGTTTTTTATTTCGTCTTCGCCCACTATTACGGCAAAATCCGCCCCGATTTTTTCGGCGTCTTTAAAGTGCGCCCCCGCTTTTTTTTCTGAAACAGCCATCTGTGAAGGAATATTAGCTTTTCTTAATATATCGAGCAGTTTGAAAGCATAGCCGGCCTCGTTTTTACTAAGCGGCACTATGTAGGCGGTGCATCCGGTTTTAAGCTCCGGTGCGGTGTTCTGGTTTTTCATGGCGATAATAACTCTTTCAATACCCATGCCAAAGCCTGCCGCGGGGGTTTTCGGCCCGCCGAGTTCCGATATGAGATTGTCGTAGCGGCCGCCGCCGCCTAAAGCGTCCTGCGCGCCTAAGTGTTTAGAAGTGACTTCGAACGCCGTGCGTGTATAATAATCTAATCCCCGCACTAACAGGGCATCGGTAACGAAAGGCACTTTTATTGAATTAAGAGCGTTTTTGACCTCTTCGAAATGGTCTTTGCAGCCGGTGCAAAGATGATCTAAAATAACCGGCGCCCCGCTTATATTTTCTTTGCAGGACGGAGTTTTGCAATCGTAAATTCTCAGCGGATTGACGGTGATGCGTTCTGCGCATTCGGCGCATAATTTATCTTTTATGCCGCCAAAATATTTTTCGGCGCTTTGCCTGAAAACGGGCCTGCATTCGGCACAGCCTAAAGAATTCAGCCTGACGCTGATATCAGACAATTTTAATTTGGTGAGTATATTATATAAAATCTGGATAACTTCGGCGTCTATATAGGGCGATTCGGAGCCGCAACATTCGACGCCGAACTGATGAAACTGCCTGAGGCGGCCTTTTTGCGGGCGTTCGTAGCGGAACATGGGACCTATATAATAATATTTTGATATAGGATCGCCGGAAGTTAAAAGGCCGTGTTCGTTCATGGCGCGCACGACCGGCGCGGTGCCTTCAGGGCGCATGGTTACCGAACGGCCGCCTTTATCTGAAAAGGTGTACATTTCTTTTTTAACTATATCGGTGGCATCGCCCACGCCGCGCACGAATAATTCGGTTTTTTCGAGTATCGGCGTTCTTATTTCGCCGTATGCGAAAACGCTCATTTCAGCGCGTATGAGCGATTCAATATACTGCCACAGCCCTGATTCGGGCTGGAATATGTCCTGCATGCCTTTAACGGCGCTAATTTTTTCCAATTCTTTTAAATCTCCTTTTCTCCGTCTTCGTCAACAAACCAGTATCCGCAGGTTGTTTTAAGATGCTTGAAAAAATCTTTATTGTTAACCGGATATAGATGACATTCGTAAGGCTTGTGCTGATGTATTTTGCATAGAAGTTTTTCGCCCGATTTGAAAAGCATCGGGCACGGGACTACCGCCTGGCAGCACTTGCCGCAGCCTAAACATTCGCCGCGCCTTCTTTTTAGATCTTCTTTAACTTTCTGCGGCGAGAAACGATAATAAAATCTTCTTTTAATCTGGGCTTTAATCGAAGAAAGAACTATTCTGGGCGGATTCATCTAATATCATCTCCAGTTTAATAATTTTAAGCCGGGTTACTCTATGGATCGAAAGTTATTTATTGGTTTTATCACGGCTACATTATATTACATTATATTGCCGTTTTCAAGTTATTTTTATTAAGCCTTTAAATTCTCGTGTAAAATTGCCGGTTTAATATTAAAATATTTTCGGATAAAATAAAAATTAAGTTGAAAAAAAAACTTTTTTTAATTAGAATATAGATGGTTTAAATAATTCAGACAACTTAAAGGCAAATTAAATTTATGGACGTCGTATTTGTATTATTTGCAATATTATTTCCGGTGTCGGCCGTTATTTATTTTTACAACCGTAAAATTAATGGTTTGCGTTTGCAATACGAAAAAGCCATAGATTCTCTAAAGGAACATCAGGAAATTTTCGATCTGCTGATGGAATTTTCGCCGATTTATATATTTTTTAAAGATGAAAATATAAGGGCCATGAAATTAAGTAAAAATTTTGAAAAAATGCTTGGAATGCCAGCCTGTGAGGCTTTAGGCAAAACCATGGACGATCTTTTTCCGTCTGATTTCGCTAAAAAAATGATTCAGGACGACCTTAAAATATTAAACGAAGAAGTGCCGGCGGAATTAATCGAGCAATTTAACGGGCGGACCTATATAACTCTTAAATTTCCCATAAAAAGGGCGGGCAAATCTAAAATTATGGCCGGTTTTACAATAGATATAACCGGGCAGAAAAAAATAGAAAACGATCTTCTTATAGCTAAACAGCAGGCTGAAGAGGCAAACGAGGCAAAAGATCTTTTTCTGGCTAATATGAGCCATGAATTAAGAACGCCCATGAATGGTATTATAGGTTTTCTTGGGCTTATGGAAACCAGCGGTTTGAACGGCAGGCAGAAAGAATATAACGAAATGATAAAAGCTTCAGCCAATCATCTTCTTGAATTGATCAACGATATTTTAGATTTTTCAAAAATCGAGGCTAAAAAACTGAAACTTGAAAGCAGACCCTTCGATATAATTCAAACGATTAAAAGTTCGGCGGAACTTATTTCGCAACATGCCGAGTTAAAAAATTTAAAATTGAGTTTAGATTTTAAGTCGGACATAAACTATAAAATTAAAGGCGATCAGCTTAGAGTTAAGCAGATTGTAATCAATCTTTTATCTAACGCGGTTAAATTTACGCCTCAGGGTTCCATTACCGTGAGCGTTTGTGAAAAATACCGCAAAGACTTTAAGGTCGTTTTATCCATAAGCGTCGCCGACACCGGAAAGGGCATACCCGCCGAAAAACTTGAAAGTGTTTTTGAAATGTTCGTACAGATAGACGATACGGCTTCGAGAGTCAATAAAGGCGCCGGGCTGGGGCTATCTATCGTTAAAGGGCTCACGGAAGCTATGGGAGGCAGCGTATCGCTTGCGAGCCGTGAAGGTAAAGGAAGCTGTTTTACGGTTGAAATACCTTTCGATATATATTTTGTTTCTCCCGGCGATTTAGAGGAGGATAAAACTGATTTTTCCGGTTCAGCGGCAAAAATAGAAAATTTTAAAAGGCCTTTAAATTTACTTTTAGCCGAAGACGACGTTATTAATCAAAAATTGATGAAGGCGATACTTACGAATTTGAATTGGAATACTCAGGTAGCTAATAACGGTATTGAAGCGGTCGAATTATATAAAAACAATAAATTCGACGCTATAATAATGGACGGTCAGATGCCTGAAATGAACGGCTTCGATGCGGCTAAGGCCATACGCGAAATAGAAAAGTTTTCGGGTGGTCATATTCCGATAATAGCCCTTACCGCGTATGCTATGAAGGGCGACCGTGAAAAATTTTTAGCGGCCGGCATGGACGATTATATGACCAAACCCGTGTCGAGCGAAAAAAATATAATCGAAGTTTTGAGAAAATATGTTAATGATAATTGATCGATACAATAATAATTTTTAAAATTAATGGAACTTTTAGTTAAATATCTTCGTAATATATTATGTGCGCTGACGGCGTACTGAAAATAAGTGTGATTAAATGGAATGTAGCGTTATAAACGACGTAGAAATAATAGAAAAAGTTAAAGAAGGCAACCCCGAAGAATTCGAAAAAATCATCACTAAGTATTCTAAGATGGTTTATTCAATAGCTTACAGGTTGCTGCGCGACTCCGAAGAGGCACGCGATCTTTCTCAGGATGTATTTTTACGGGCATTTCGTTTCATTAATAAATATAATCCTGAGTTTAAAATGTCGACATGGTTAGTAAGAATCGCTTATAACCTTTACAAAGACAGATTTAAAACAAAAAAAATACACATAGTAAACCAGGTTTCCTTTGGCGACGACGAGTCTAATAAAAGCTACGAAGAACAATTTATAGACGGCTCGCCGAGGCCCGACGAAAAGATAGAAAATGCAGTAAAATCAGAGTATATAATAAGCGTAATAAATAAATTGCCGGTTAATTATAAAATGGTGATAACCTTATATTTCTGGGGCGATCATTCATATGAAGAGATCGCGGAAATAATGGAAATACCGGTTGGAACGGTTAAAAGCAGGTTGAAAAGAGCTAAAAATTACCTGCTTGAAAATTACAGCAGACTGCTCGAGAAATGGAAGTGAGAATTATGAACTGCGGCGAAATTAAAGACCTTATAATTGAATATAACGGTAAGATCGACGGAGCTAAGATCGGCTCGGGGTTAGCGGCTGAAATAAACGCTCATCTTGCTTCCTGCGCTGCATGCGCCTCAGTTCAACAGCGCATGCTCGATATGAACGCCAGTATCGCTTCCGATAAAATAGACATACCTGCCAATCTTGCGGCCGAGATAATCAGCCGCGTAATTCCAGCCGCCGAGCGCGCGAAACCAAAAATTAAAACATTCAGCCGGCCCGAACCCGGCTTTATCGAAAAGATTGCGGAATTTCTTGGAATCACTCCCGGAAATCTGGCTTTTGCAATGCCGGTCATCATTTTGGCAGCGGCCGCTCTTGGCATGCTTATTTATAGCTACGGCCTTAAATCCGCCGATAGCCCGGATAAATTGGCTGAAGTGAAAAAGTTCGAGGTGAACGAAACCATAAACCCGGCAAAAGATCAGGCCGAAAAGAAATTTAAGAAAATAAACGATGATTCTCAAAAAACCTTAGCTGCCGCCGGAGAAGAAGTCGAAAAAAAATTCAAAAAAAACATATTCACGGTTGAACGCGGCGCCGTCGCAAATTTTAGCGGTGAGTATAAAAACGATGAAACTTATCAGGTTAAATCAGACGAAGATCTCGTTATAAATTATAAAAAAGTGGCTGAATTAATAATTAAAACCGATTCTAAATTTAAAATAAATGATGACGGAATAATATTGGAATCGGGCATGGTATCGGTTGATTTAAAGCCGAAATCGCTTTCTAAATTCAGCGTAGTTACGCCCGAAAGCGTCGTCGAAGTCGTCGGCACGGTTTTCAGTGTAGCCTCTTCTAATGGCAAAACCGAAGTCAGCGTCAAAAACGGCTGCGTTAAAGTTACCGATTTAAAAACTAAAGAATCTTCACTATTAACGGCGGGCGGCTCAAAAATAATTTCATCGTCGGCCGAAGTTAAAAAAATAGACGAAACCGCTCCCGTAATAATCGAATATGGCGCGGGAATCAATGGCGGTCCCGACGATAAAGCCTCTAAAGCGGGCGCGGCCGCTAAAGGCGCCGAAAAATCAGGAGAGGCGGTCCATGTGACCGAAGTTAATACGGCTCCCGTTCAAATAGAAGGCGCTAATATCAAAGACGTTATAAATAAGTTCAAAAATGAAATAAAATAATTGCAAGGTTATAAAAATATTGCAAAATTATTGAAAGTAGTATATAATAACACTGATAAAAAATTAAAAAATTTATATCGGTGTTATTTTTATTTAAGGTTGATCATAATATTCAAAGACGCATAATGAAAGGCGATTTATGTTCGATAATGCTTATAAAAAAGCCTCAAAATTTAATTTAATATATCCTGCCGGCAATAAAAAAGCCATGACTACGGCCATTATGATAGGTCTGTTCATGGTTATTTTTATTTTATTTTACAGCCTTTCCAATACGCTCAGACAACAGGCTTATACGACAGGCCGTTATTCGCAGGTATCCATGATGGCTAATCTGGCTGATGCCGGCTGCGCGATGGGGCTCAACGAACTCGAGGCCCAGCTTAACGACCAGAAATCTAAAGTTTTCCAGGCGCTTTATTCGATCGATACCAAAGGTAAAGTAGTTTCTAAATTATCTGAAAAAACGGGCGAAAAGATCGAATATACACACAAAGATTTTAAGGCGCTCGATGATATCGTTAAAGTTTTTCCGGACGCTAAAGTCAATATAACTATCGAAATAAGGTATCTTCGCGAATTTTTACCTGAAGGGCATATACTCAACAACGACCGCGAAAAAATCGGCGTGGCTGAAGTTATTGCGAAGGCTCATAATTCCATAGTGTCTCAGACTATCCGCGAAAAACGAAATATAAAAATTACATGCAGCGCGCTTCCGGTGGTATCGCGGTTTTCTTTTTACTTAAGAGAGGCCAATATGACGCCGCTTAATCAAAAAGTGCCGCTGACCATAAACGGGGCGTCAAAAAAACCTTCTTCGGCGTTTAATT
>CAYTCW010000043.1:0-2041 GCA_964436235.1 uncultured bacterium | reverse complement strand
AAAGTGCCGCTGACCATAAACGGGGCGTCAAAAAAACCTTCTTCGGCGTTTAATTTGATCGAAGTAAAAGAAAACGGAAGCGGTTCGTTTAACGGCAATCCAGTAATAGTTAAAAATTCGGCCGCAGGCGAGCATGGATGGGTTTTTCTCGGCGGAAAAGCTAACGGCGCCAAGCCTGAAGATCCCATTCTCGTAAATTTAGCGGGCGGGGCCACCGAATTAGGCGAAGACCATCATCTATTCAGAGTCAATGCGCCGCCTCCGGCTTCATGTTATTTAAATAAAAATGCCGGAAATTCCGGGCGCGGAGTTAAGGGCAATAATCCGGCCGCCGATGAAGCGGCCTTTTACGATGTAGGCTTTTCGGACGATCTTATAGCCTGTGATAACTTAGTCAATCTTAACTCGCTTGTAAACGAATTCAAACCTCAGACCGCAACGGCTAACGATAAGGCGTATTCATCGATATTCCATTTTTTCGGCTCGGCTAAAGACGATAACAACAAAAATAACGTAATGCTCGGCAACGTATGGCGCGCATACAGCGTGCTCGGTATCTTCAGGTGCGATAAGCAGGGCGGTAATTTTGGCAATGCCGGTTTTTTCAGATGCCTTGGAAGTTCCGATTACGCCAATGAATGGGCTAAGGCTAAAAACGGGCCGTGCGGCTGCGATTATTGCGATGCCATAGCTAATACGGGCAATAATAATCCGCCGAAGCCCTCGACTCTGCTTTCGAGCGATCCGTGGCCGCCCAATAATCATAATCCCATTACGACCGAACAATATGCCATGTGGAAATTCGACCTTAAAACCTACCAGGAATATTGCGACGCAATGTCGCAGATAAAAGTCGATAACTATTTTGAATCGTCCGAATTTAACCGCGATGATTATAAAGAGCTTCTGAAGCCTGATGATAAAAACCACTATTGCTCGGTTATTCCCGGCAGCAAAGCCAATTCCGAATTTTTCAAAAATGTGGTCAAATATCAGGACTACGCGGAAGATCAATCTTTGAACGATTTTGGCTTTACCAACCGATATTTCAGTTCGGTAGGCCGCATGACGATGCGTATAACTAAAAAGAGTGAAGCCGACGAGTTCTGGAAAGAATCTCTCCAGGGCGGCGTTTTAAAACTCGGCAAGGTGGTAGTTTTTGCCGACGATTTAACGATACCCGTAATAAGCGATATAGAAAGAGGCGGCATTATAGTATGCGAAAAAGATATTACGATTCAAAAGATAGATTTTAAGGGCCGCAAAGATTTTTCGCAGAAAGATAAATTAGCTCTCGGACTTTTAACGGTAGTGAGTCTCGGCGGTAAAATAACCATTAAGGGCGGTCCGATCTGCGCCCAGTTGGTTTCACTTCAAAAAGACGCTTCAGGCGCCGCCGTTAACGGCGAAATAGTGCTTGAAACAAAATCGCTCGATATATTCGGCGGCATGGCGGTCAATAAGATCAAACTGAGCGATTTTTTAAATATGCAAAAAAAAGGCGACGGCAATTTGTCGTCGATCGAATATAACCCTATGCTTTATCCTAATCCCGATGAGGCCGGGCGAGGCAGTTACTTAACCAACGAATACGCCTACGCAATCAACCTTATGCCTACCATCGAAGAATGGACGGTGACTTCTGAATGGTAAAATCACTACCGCGTTTTAAAAACAACGGCTGCCGCATCATAAAAAAAGGTTTTACGCTTATTGAAATCATAGTGGCCTTAGTTATACTTTCAATAGCTTTCGTTGGCATATCGGGGCAGATTTTAACCACGCGCAGGGGCGCCCAGGCTACCTTCGATGAAATGAAGGGCATAGCCTACGCCGCCGATATGATCGATCGCATAAAAACTACGCCTTACAGCGATATACCTATCTTGAGCGCGAGCGAAGACGATGATTCTTTCGCTAAACTTAAAATAACTGACGAAGAAATGGCCCGGGCTGAAAAACCTTACGTTCGTGTGGTTACTATCAAAGAAGAAAAACAGGAATTTAATAAAAAAGATAATTTTAAAATAAAAAAAGTCAC
>CAYTCW010000042.1:9756-31515 GCA_964436235.1 uncultured bacterium | reverse complement strand
AAAAGAAAAAGATGTTAAAGCCCTGGCAAAAAAAGCTATCGATAAACCAACAAAAAACCGTCAGGCAATTTGCCGAAAGAGGGAGGGGTTAAGGGAGAGAGAAAGGGTTGCTAACCTTTTCTCCCTCCCTTAGTGTGATTATATAAATAATATCAGGATAAAAAATACGCAAAAACATACAAAATATGCACAATACTCAAAATTTCGCAAAATTTCTTTACAATTAATCGATAATCTGATACAATAATTTATTCTGTGGATATTATTTTTACAAAATATATAAAGAGGTGTAGGTAAAAAAATGGAAAAAATTAAAGTTACGCTACTTGGTCAGGCTACTCAAGAATACGATAAAAATATTAAACTAAGCGATCTTGCGGCTATGTTTCCGAATCCGAATCCGCGATTTCAAACGCTCGGCGCTACCGTTAATAATGTCGTTCACTGTCTTCAGTGCAGTCTTAATTCAGATTCTACGGTCGAGTTTCTTACGTATAAAAATCGTGAGGGCCAGGAAATATACAGGCGTTCTTTATCGGCTGTTTTGACATGTGCCGTCTTTGAGTTGTACCGAAACAGCCGTATGATAATAGGGCATTCGCTTGGCAACGCTTATTATTACAGCTTAAATACGGACGTGCCCGTAGGCGACGAAATAATAGCTGAAATCAGCGCTAAAATGAATGAGATAATTGAAAGGGATATGCCTTTTGAAAAGCAGACGCTTCCAAAAGACGAGGCCGAAGAATTATTTAAAAAATTAGGATATCCCGATAAAGTAAGACTGATAAGGTATATGCCTTATAATGAAGTTACGATTTACAGGCTCGGAAATTATGTCGATATCGAATACGGCGCGCTCGTTCCATCTACCGGTTACGTTAAGTATTTTGAACTTAATAAGTATAATACCGGTATCATATTAAGATTTCCCGAGCCTATCAATCCGACGCAAATATCTCCCATTAAAAACTGGAATAAATTATTTTCAGTTTATCGTGAAAGCAAAGCCTGGGGAGCTATATTAAATATTAATAATATAGGCCGTCTCAATGAATTTGCCTCACAGAAAAAGATATTTGATATAATAAAAATTCAGGAGGCTCTCCACGAAAAGAAGATCGCGCTAATAGCGGATGAAATCAGTAAAAGAAGTGACGCCGTTAAACTCATACTTATAGCCGGTCCGTCATCTTCGGGAAAAACCACTTTTTCAAAGAGGCTTTCCGTTCAGTTAATGGTTAACGGTCTTAATCCCATAGCGCTTTCACTCGATAATTACTTTTTGAATCACGAGCAGAGTCCCGTCGATGAAGACGGCAATCTCGATTTTGAATGTATCAAGGCGCTCGATCTTGAACTTTTAAACTCGCAGCTTATCGATCTGCTTAAAGGCAAAGAGGTGCAGATACCCGAGTACGATTTTAAAACCGGAAAGCGTAAATCGACTACCAAACCGCTTCGTATAAGTGAAAACACATGTATAATAATGGAAGGCATTCACGGTTTGAACGACGAGCTTACAAGCTCTATTCCGGCGCATAACAAATTCAGGATATACGCTTCTGCGCTTACTCAGCTTTGCATCGACGATTATAACCGCATTCCGACTACCGACACTCGTTTGATCCGCCGTATGGTGCGCGATGCGAAATTTAGAGGTTACAGCGCTAAAGACACAATCAGCCGCTGGCCTTCGGTGCGCCGCGGCGAAGAAAGAAATATATTCCCGTTCCAGGAAAACGCAGATATAATGTTTAATTCAGCTTTGATTTATGAGCTTTCGGTTCTTAAACAGTTTGCCGAACCCTTACTCAGAGAAATTACGGTCGAAGATAAAGAATATCACGAAGCGCGCCGTCTGCTCAAATTTTTAGAGCTTTTCCTTCCTATCGGTTATGAAGAAATTCCGCCTACTTCAATTTTACGCGAATTCATAAGCGGTTCGAGCTTTAAATATTAATCAACTATTGTTTTATGAAAAATGCAGGCCTTTTTATCGTTCGAATAATCCGATCACCCGGAAATTATCGGCGTCGAAAAGGCCTGCCGTGCTCATTTTAAGGCTCGGTATAACGAAGAGCGACATGAAAGACAGCGTCATAAAGGGCGCGGTCAAATTCGTTTTGATCTTGTCGAATATTATATTTTCGAGGCGCGCGTATTTTTCACTGACCTTTTCGCACGGCATATCGCTTATGATGCCGCCGATCGGAAGCGGTAGTATGTCGCATTCGCCGCAGGCGGCGACGGCGCTTATTCCGCCTTTTGCCTTAATGACCATGTTGACGGCCTGTGCGATTGATTCATCGTCGCTGCCCGCTGCGATTATGTTATGCGCGTCGTGATTGACGCTCGAGGCTATCGCGCCGTTTTTAAAGCCGGTGTTTTTAATAAAGCCGACGACCGGCGGAGCGGATTTATCATAGCGGCTTATCAGAGCTATTTTTACAATATCGGAGGCGGTGTCGCAAAGCGCGAGGCCGTCTTTTGTTTTTACTTCGTATCCGGCCCGTTTAGTAACTAAACTTCCGTTAAAGGCCTCTATAACGTTAGCGGTTTTTCCTTTCGCTTCGATGATAAAGTCGGCGGCGCATTTCGGCGATGCGTCGAAAATATAATCGAAAGAGGCCGGAAAAGATTTAACGGCGCTGCCGTCTGGGCTGCTGACTACTTTTCCGGCAATATAAGTTTTGAGCACGGTAAAATCTTTAAGATTATCTACTTTTAAAAAATCAGCGCTGTCGCCCGGTTGTAAAAGTCCGCAGTCGAGGTTATAATGCCTGACCGGATTAAGCGAAGCCGCTTTCAGAGCGTTAAGCGGAGACACGCCGAGGGATACGGCTTTTTTTACAAGCAGATTGATATGGCCCATTAAAAGGTCTTCGGGATGCCTGTCATCGCTTGCGAACATGCAGAATTCGGGGTGCGTGTTCAGAAGAGGGAATAAGGCGTCGAAGTCTTTTGCGGCGGAACCTTCGCGTATTTGAATCTTGATTCCGCAGGATATTTTTTCAAGCGCTTCGTTTAATTCGACGCATTCGTGGTCGGTGGTAATGCCGGCCGCCGCGTATTTTCGGAGGGCTTCGCCAGAAAGCCCCGGCGCGTGACCGTCAACGGCCTTGTTATATTTACGCGTGACCGCAATTTTTTTCAAAAGATCGCCATCGCCGTTTAAAACGCCGGCTACGTTCATAACTTCGCCGAGATGGTTAATGACGCTTAACTGCATTAATTCTTCGACGTCGGCGGGGGATATCGAAAAGGGCGATCCGGCATCGAATGGAACGCAGGAAGGCGCGCTGAAACGGAATTTAAGAGGCGTCAACCGCGCGTTATCGAGCATGAATTTAACTCCGCTTATACCGCTGACGTTAGCTATTTCGTGAGCGTCGGAAACCGTAGCTATGGTGCCGTGACGGAGCGCGACCCTTGAAAATTCGACGGGCGTGAGCATGGAGCTTTCTATATGGATGTGCGAATCGATAAAGCCTGGTATGATGTAGCTGCAGCAGCTCTTTTCCGCCTCTATCATCTCGACGGATTTAATGGTTTTATCTTCAATAGTGATCGCGCCGTAAAATATTCGCGAATTTATTAAATCAACTATATTGCCCGTAATTTTCATTAATATACATTCCTTTACTCATTCAAATTATGTAAATAATTGTTAATATTAATTTATAAAAGAATAGAATATTATTTTTTAGCTAAAAAGTCAACTTTTTTTTGCTTTTTTATTGAAAATAATATATTAATTTATTATAATGTATTTGATGAAAAATATTATACCAAAGAAGATATCCGAATTTAAGACGGCCGCCGGAATAATGAGCGGCACTTCGCTTGACGGCATAGACGTGTTAATTACACGCATAAAAGGCGCGGGCGTCGGCACGCGCTTTGTAAACGCCGCTTTCGAGGTTTTCGCCATACCGCCGCGTCTGAAGGCTAAAATGCGCGGGATTATGCATTCAAAAAGCGCTTCACTCGAAGATATTTGCCGGATTAATTATGAAATATCGGCTTTATATGCGGCCTGCGTTAAAAAAATATGCGTTTCTTCGGGAATCAGGGCCGATGACTTAGATTTTATCGGAATATCGGGTCAGACTTTTTATCACATTCCGGGTGAGGCGACGCTCCAGCTTGGCTCGGGCGCCTATATGTCGGCTTTGTTAAATAAGCCGGTAGTGTGGGACTTCAGGGCGGCCGACATAGCCGCCGGCGGTCAGGGTGCGCCTTTAGTGCCTTATTTAGACTATATTTTATTCGCGGGCGCAGGCCGGGAAGTGATAACGCTTAATATAGGCGGCATATCGAATTTAACGCATATACCAGCCGGCGGGCGGTTTAACGAAATAACGGCTTTTGATTGCGGTCCGGGAAATATGATAATCGATAAAATGATCATTCAGATGAGCGGCGGCAGGCTTAAATACGATAAAGATTCTAAAGTGGCGCTTGGCGGAACAATATCACCGCCGCTTTTTAAATTGATGAAATCGCATCCATATTTGAAAAAATCACCGCCAAAGAGCACCGGCCGCGAAGTATTCGGCGATTGCTATACGGCCTCTTTGATCGATTACTGCAAATCCAACGGCATAGGTTTCGGCGATATGATAAGAACGGCGACCGAGTTCAGCGCTTATTGCGTAATCAACGATATAAAAAAACACATAATAAATAAAAAAATGCATGCCGCCGAAAGTTATAGCGTTTCTGAAAAAACGGCGGGTAAGATCGGAGGCGGTCCGCTTTATCTGGTATGTTCCGGCGGGGGCGCGCAAAATCCGATTATATTCGATTCGCTGGCTGAGGGGCTTTCGCCGTTTAATATTAAAACGATTAAATCGCAGCAGATGAATGTAGAGTCTAAATCGAAGGAAGCGCTTTTAATAGCGGTGCTCGCCAATGAAACCATATACGGCAGGCCGTCGAATGTGCCGTCGGCGACCGGCGCGAAAAGAAGCGTCGTATGCGGCAGCGTCGCGTATCAGCAATAATATGAAAAGATTAAAAAGGCTTAAGAAAGAGGATTTATTTTGGATAAATACACGAAGCTGTCATTGATATTTATAGTTTCAGTTTATATATATTTTATGTTATGGGGCGGGGCGCGCGAAGGCGGCCTCGTTTTTTCCGATGGAATTAATTTAACCAATGACGCGGCTTATAATGAATCGATGCTCAAAGACCGCGATTTTTTAAGAGGAATGGCAAGTAACGAAGTCAAGGTCGGCGCCTATGTTTTAAACTTTAAAAACCTTAACATAGCTAACGGCACCTGCACGATAGATTTTTATTTCTGGCTTTTGTGGCGCGATCCCGAGCTCAATCCTCTTAATTTTGAAGTGATGAACGCTTCGCTCGACCATAAAGACGTAATTTCGGAGGAAACCGCCGAAGTTGACGGCGTAGAGTATAAATGGACCAATTATAGGATGGTGGTGACGACATCTAACGATTTTAACTTTAAAAATTATCCGTTAGACAGGCAGAAAATAAATATCGAAATCGAAGATCAGGAGCTCGATATCAGTAAGATGAAATACGTTATATCCACTTATGAAAATTCTTTAGATTCGAAGGCGAAACTTCAGGGCTGGGAAATTAAAGGCAAAGATTGCTATATTACGACACATAAATACGAGACCAATTTTGGTTTTACGCCGGAAAATGCTTCTAATAGCGATTATTCAAGATTCGTTTTCAGCACGGTCATTTCACGGCCTTACTTTTCATCCATGCTTAAAGTAATGCTCCCGCTTACCGTAATTTTATCGCTTTCATTCATATCGTTTTTTTTAAGTCTCGATAAATATTCGCAGAGAATTTCGTTGGGCGTTTCAACCGTTTACACTTCGGTGGCTTTTCACATCAATCTTTCGGCCGCCATTCCTCAGGTGAGTTATCTTACTTTAGCCGACCGGCTGATGATATCCATATATTTCATGCTTGCCGTCAATATAGTATCGGTCGTCGCGATGACGGTGCTTGTCGATAAGAAGAAAGAAGAATTTGCCAACCGTCTTAACCGCCTGCTCATCGTTTTATTTCCGATAATATGTTTCTTAGTTATATCGGCGCAATTCAATAAATAAAAAACCGCTTCGTTCATTAGTGATGAATAAAGCGGCTGTTTATTAATTAAGTCGAATATATTCGTATTGCTGGATTTTAAATTATATGAACCGGTTTTATTTCGCGTTATACCGCGGGCTGCGCATCTGCCTGTGTACCTGCGGCCGCCGGAGCTTCTTCGACTGCGATGCCGAGTATTTCTTTTATCTGTTTAGCGTCGATGGTTTCTACTTCGAGAAGTTTTTTGGCTAAATTATGAAGGCCGTCGATATTATTTTCGATTATGGATTTGGCGTTTTTATAACATTCGTTGATTATCTTCGATACTTCTTCGTCGATAAGACGCGCGGTATCTTCCGAATAATCTTTCACCTTCGTTATTTCACGGCCGAGAAATACGTGCTCTTCTCGCCTGCCGAAAGTTATAGGGCCGAGCTTATCGCTCATGCCCCATGCGCAGACCATATTGTGAGCTATATTGGTGGCTACCTGCATATCGTGCGAAGCGCCGGTGTATATTTGCTTGAATATAACTTCTTCGGCAACGCGTCCGCCCATAAGTTTGGTTATCTGGTTAATAAAGTGAGTGCGGCTATAATGATAGCGGTCGCGCTCGGGCAGGCTGTGAGTAAGGCCTAAAGCCCTGCCGCGGGGTATTATTGTAACTTTATGCACGGGATCGGTTTCCGGCGTTTTAACGATAACTAACGTGTGGCCGGCTTCGTGATAGGCCGTTATGCGGCGTTCTTCATCGGACATAACGCGCGATTTTCTTTCGCTGCCCATTAATATTTTATCTTTGGCGAGTTCAAAATCGGAGGTTTCGACGAGCGTTTTATTCTGCTTGGCGGCGATAAGCGCGGCTTCGTTTACGATGTTAGCCAGATCGGCGCCCGCAAGGCCCGGAGTGCCGCGTGCTATTAACTCGACGTTAAGTTCGGTTTCGGTTTGCGGAAGTTTTTTGATATGGACGTTTAATATCTCGATTCTTCCTTTTAAATCTGGATAATCGACGGTGACTTCGCGGTCGAAGCGGCCCGGGCGCAAAAGTGCGGGATCGAGAACGTCGGGGCGGTTTGTGGCCGCTACTAATATTATTCCTTCGTTGGTTTCGAAGCCGTCCATTTCGACTAAAAGCTGGTTGAGCGTCTGCTCGCGTTCGTCGTGGCCGCCGCCGAGACCTGTGCCGCGCTGGCGGCCGACTGCGTCGATTTCGTCTATAAAGATGATGCAAGGCGCGCTTTTTTTGCCCTGATAGAAAAGGTCGCGTACGCGCGAGGCGCCCACGCCTACGAACATTTCGACGAAATCGGAGCCGGATATGTTAAAGAAGGGGACTCCCGCTTCGCCGGCGACGGCCCTGGCTAAAAGAGTTTTACCGGTGCCCGGAGGGCCGACTAACAGAACGCCTTTTGGAATACGGCCGCCGAGCCGCTGGAACTTAGGCGGATTTTTAAGAAATTCGACTATGTCGGTAAGCTCTTCTTTAGCCTCGTCGCAGCCGGCTACGTCTTTGAAAGTTTCGCGCAGCCGGTTTTCAGAGGTCGGTTTCGTTTTCATCTTGCCGAAAGACATCGCGCGCGAGCCGTTACCGTTGGTTTTTTGAAGTATATAAATCCAGAAGCCTATAAAAATGATGATAGGCAGCCAGTTAAGCAATATTTCGAGGTACCACGGCAGCGTCGTCGGCGGATTGACGTTTATATTGACTTTAGATTTGCGCAATAGCACTAAAAGCTCTTTATCATCGGCGGGAACGAAGGCGCTGAATTGTGAATCGTCTTTTAATTTGCCGTTGACCTGCTTATCGAGAAGCAAAACTTCTTTTACGTTTTCGGATTCTACGAGGTCTAAAAACTTAGAATAGCTGTATTCTTTGATTTGCGTGGGTTTAACGAGTCTGCCGAAAGCCGTGAATAGTATCAGCAGGATCAGTATGTAAAATGTAAGGTTCTTGAAAACTCTGTTCACCATTTCCTCCCGGTTATTATATGACAAAAAAATATACTTGTTAAAAAGACTCTCTTTCTAAGGCAAAGTCATTATACATTATAGTCGGATAAAAATCAACTAAAATTTTCAAATTATATTAATTTTAAAGGGCCGCTATTGACTTTTAAGAGCTTAAGTGATAAAATTATCGATGATTAAAGATGAAAAAAGCCTTTAAGAAAGAATTATTACTATCGATACGCCCGTTCGCGCCTTCCGCCTTTTTTTCAGCGGCAGTTTTGTCGTGTTCCTGTTTCTTTTTCTGTTTTTTATCATGCGGCCTTTCCGCGGGCGCCGCGTATGCCGAAACCGAAGAAAATCAAACGCTTAGCGAAAGTTCCCGTCTTACTAACGCTGAACGCAAAATTGCGGAACTGTCCTATAAAACCTCCAGGCCGTCCAAAATAAGAAGTTTGAGCATAACGCCGCCGGCCGGCGTCGATGCGACGATGAGGGCTGAAAAAATAGAGATTTTAAGTTCCGAATTCGATACCGAAGATGAAACTTACTGGCTTTCGAGCGGTATTTTCACATTGAGCGAAACGGCTGAAACTACGGTTTGCGAATTCGAGCCGGTCGAGGCGCAATATATAAAAATACGAATATTGAAGTGCCGCGGCGGGGAAATAAATACCAACTTAGGAAAAGTGACTATAGGACTTAACACTTTCAAATTAGCCGGGGTTGTAACCGATATCGAAGACGGAACGCCTGTAATGAACGCCGAAGTTTATATCGACGGCGAAAAACTCTCTGCCAGCAATAAAAACGGAGATTTTTTAATCGAGGAGTGCCAGTACGGAACTTTTGAAATAAGTCTTCACGCCTCAGGATATCAAGATCTTAAAGAAACGGCGGCGGTTATTACGGGGAAAAAAGTATCTACCGCCTTTAAAATGAAAAAACATTCATATACGGTTTACGGCCGTATAACCGGGCCTGATAGTTTAAAACCTATTGCTCTCGCCGGAGTTAAGCTGATTCCGCTAAATTATGCCGCCGCGGCGACGGGTGAAGTATCCATAGATGCCGATACCGCTGAAGCGAAAGTTTTAAGCGGCATAACCGATGAATTCGGCTGTTATTATTTTCAAAGCGTTCAGAGCGGAAGTTATGAAATCAGCGCGTCGGCCGAAGATTATCGCGATCTGGTTAAAAGCGTTTATATCGATGCTTCAAAAAATTATGCGATAAATTTTATTATGAAACCAATTGAACAAGCTCATATAAATTCGGAAGGCGCAGAAAAAGAAGAAGAAGAAATTGATTATAACGAGGGTGATCTGCATTAAATATCGTGCCGGCTTAGAATACATAAATAAAATAATAGCTAAGGGTGAAAAAGCGGACCTAAACAATATTTGCAAAGTTCTCCAGCATTTCGGCAATTTCCATCAGAAAATGAAGATCATCCACATCACCGGGACCAACGGAAAAGGTTCCACGGCGGCTTTTACGGCGTCGATACTGAGTGAAATGGGTTTTAAAACGGCATTGTTTACTTCACCTCATTTAGTAGATATCCGTGAACGAATAAAAATCGACGGCGTTAACATTGGCAAAGAAGATTTTTGTTCCACACTTGATAAGGTGCGCGGCGCTTACGAATTTTTGGGTCTGACTCCGTCTTTTTTCGAGCTTATGCTTGTAATCGCCGTTTTATATTTTCACTCCAATAACTGCGATTTTGTGATCGCCGAAGTAGGAATAGGGGGGCGTCTCGATTCTACCAACGTTTTAAATGGCGCAGTGTGTTCGATTACGGGCGTCGCTTTCGATCATATTGAATACCTCGGCTGTACTCTCGAAGATATAGCTCGTGAAAAAGCGGCGATAGTAAAACCCGGTTCGGTGCTCTGCGTTAACGTTGATGACGATGAACTTTACGATTTCATAAAAAAAGAGGCTATAAAAAGGAGCGCGGCGAAAGTAGTGCGGGTCAAAGAGCAGATCGCCGGCCGCATAGTTTCGATAGATAAGACCGGCACCGTTTTTACCGCCGATTCGCCTTCTTTTAAAGAAGCGCTGTTCCGTCTGCCTTTAATCGGCGATTATCAGTATAATAACGCGGCGTGCGCGCTTTGTATAATCGAAGAATTGAACAGGCTCGGTTTGATAAAAATATGCCGCTACGCCTGCGAACGCGGACTTTCTAAAACTTTCTGGCCCGGCCGCTTTGAATTATTCGAATTTGCGCGGGGCCCGATTTTAATTGACGGCGCCCACAACGTTGAAGGAATGCTCGGTCTTGCCCGTAATATAAAAGCCCTGTTTAAAGATCGTAAAATAACCGTTATAATAAGCATACTTCCGAATAAGCAGTATGAGCAGATGCTTAAAATTATTTCGGAAGTTTCATCCCGCATCATAATAGTCGGAATCAATAATATCAAAAAAAATATAGAAGTTATGGCGCTTTTCAACCAGGCCAAAGAATATCATGATAATGTAATGTATTGCGGCAGTGTCGGCGATGCTCTGGATTATATTTCAAAATCGGGAGCGGACGATTTAGCCTGTATTACAGGTTCACTTTATCTTGTAGGCGAGGCGCGCGCAATTCTTACGGCGCGTTTAAAGGATGAAACGAAAAGTTCTGAATGTGTGAATTATGAGTCATGTATTAAAGCCTAAAATATTCAACGATGAAAACGCATTCGAGGCTGCTGCGGAGGCGGGCCTCGAAAAAAACGACGAAGTGCGCAATATGATGTTGCGCGCGGAAAAGTTTTCCCGCTGGAGCCGCGTTATGGTTATCTGCGTTTTGTGGTTCGTTTTAATTAAGGACGCCTTTCCTTTTTATCTTCTAAGCGGCTTAACTACGGCCGAAGATTTGCGGACGGTTTTAACCGTTATTAAAAATATCGTCTATGGCGCGGCCGGCGTCATATTGGCAAATAAATTATATTATTTTGCCATCATTTTCATCTTATGGACCGTTACGACGCGGCCTTCTATTTTTCTTTTTCTCTTTGCCGAAAACTTTTCGGCTTTATATAAAAAAGGCCTTAAACAAATGCAGAAAGAAAAATATGATCTGGCGGCTGAAACTTTTAAAAGAGCTTTAAAAAGTTTTATGCCGCCTTCCGATCAGATCCGGATACGAAGCGCGCTTTGTGAATGTTTTTTTAAAGAATCGCTTTACGAAGACTGCGTTAAAAACGGTTTTGAAATATTAGAGCTCGACGGGGCTAATGATGCCGCTCAAACTTATATCGCCAGATCATTTCTGCAGCTCGGCGAACGCGGCGATATAGCGGTTAAATATTATATCTATCTTTTCAACAAAGAAATTTACGATAAAAAACTTCTTAATTTTTTGACCTCATATTTTTTGAGTGCTAACGATTTGAGCGAAATCGCGGTAAGGGTTTATAAAAAAATCTATGAAGTTTTGCCGGATAATCCGGCTGTTCGTGAGATGATCTATAAATCGTGCACGATAGTTAATGACCGTTCGGCTTATGCTTTGAAACTTTATGAAGAAATGTCGGAAGAAGAGCCGGCGCGCAAAGATATAAAGCTGGCTTTAGTTTCGGCTTATTATGAATCTAAAGATTATCGCAGGGCCGCTGAAACGGCGCGCTCGCTGTTCGAACAGAACGAGTTCAGCAAAAAGCTGCTCGAAATATATGATGAATCTATGATTAAATCGGGGCTCGAGGCCGTTATATATGATGAGTTTCAAACTTTTATGTCGAAGTTTCCCGATAACAGGATACTTGCGGATTATTTCGAATCGAAAAAGTCTTTGTTTATTGCGGGCAGGCTTATGCGTCAAACTCCGGCTCAGGCGCAGGAGAACGGCAGCGGCCTTCGCCCGGCGGAAAGCGCGCAGGCTGTTAGGTCTGTCAATAAAATCAATATATGCGCCAATTGCGCTCACATGAATCCCGCCGGAATATCGCACTGCGAAAAATGCCGTTCGGCTTTGACGGCGGTTTAAAGGCACCGCGCCGCGTGATTAAGTTATTATTGATGAAATTTTATTATGGAAATTAATTAAATTATGAGTAAAAAATATTATCCGCTCAATTTCGATCTTGCCGGTAAATTATGCTTAGTAGTAGGCGGCGGGATGGTAGGCGAAAGAAAGGTAAAATCGCTTTTAGCCTGCGGCGCGGCCGTGAAGCTCGTGTCCATAAAAGTTACGGCTGCTCTGGAACGTCTCGCGGGTGAAGGCCGCATAAACGCTCACAGAAGAGGCTTTGAAGAAAGCGATATCGACGGCGTTTTTTTAGTTTATTGCGCGACGAACGATTGCGAACTTAACCGCCGCGTATTTGAAGCCGCCGATAAAAAATCTCTGCCGGTAAACGTTGTCGATCAGCCCGCGCTGTGTAATTTTATAGTGCCGGCGGTGGTGCGCAAAGGTCCTCTGCTGGCTTCTGTTTCAACTTCGGCGGCCGCGCCCGCGCTTGCTAAAAAGTTAAAAAAGATACTCGAAGCGGCATTTAATGAAGGATATGCCCCGCTGCTGGAGTTTTTGGCTGAAAAACGAAAAATTATTAAAGCCGAAGTCGAAGATATAAATTTAAGAAAGAAAATATTCGACGCGCTTATAGAATCGCCTTTAGAAGTTTTGTTCACTTCCAGCGAAGGGGTTCAGTCTGGATCCCGGCAGCAAGACGATGATTTCGATTTTATCGAATATAAAAAAAAGAATACGGCCGTTATTCAAAAGGCCGAAGATATTTATAACGATATACGCCGGAAGTTTACGGCAGGCGCAAGCGTGTAAAACGATTGTTTATATTTAAATCAATTACGATTAATAGCCGTTAAAGAGTATCGCTCGAATAAAATTAATTAAAATAAAAGAAAGGACGCCGTTATGATTATGAATAAGCCGGATCGGGATAAAAAAATATTGAAATATTATATATTAGTTATATTGATTATGCTCGCGGCGCCGATGGCGTTTTTTTCGTCCGGCTGCGGCGGCGGGGGCGAAGAATCCGATAATCCTGACGATATGATAACCATCGAAGGAAGCGTTTCACAGGTCGTTACGCCCTCAGACGCCGGCTCCCCCGTAAGCAGGCCTCTTTATTCGGTAAGCGGCGCCATCGCTTCGGAAGGCGATATGGTATTTTTATTTTTAAACGGGGCGAGCGTTTCTTCGTCGCAGATCAAAGGCGGAAAGTATAAGTTTTTCGGCGGCTACAAAGGACGCAAGTTATCCCTGAAATTCGGCCTGACTAAAAATGAAGTATACGTGGGCGTCGTTGACGCATCGGCGACAGGCACGATCGTTCTGCCGGAATTTAACGAATACCATGTTATCGCTAAAAAAGTTATAGAGGTCCAGGCCGCGGAAGGCCGCACTAAACTTGAAAATTTCTTAGTTTCTAACGGCAGGCTTGATTTGAGTTCGACCGTTAATACGCTTCGTGACGCCCTCGCTCCGAAGTTTTTAGCCGCAGCCGATATTTACGGCGCTTCGGCCGCTGCGCTTTTAGATAAAATTAATAATTCTTCCATCGATATTAATTCCGCTTTTTCTTATAAGCAGCTTTCGATTTTTCCCGATACGCCTAAAAATATAGCTATATCGCCGGCGAGTTATTCGCTCGGCATACGCGAAACCGGCCGTTTTACGGTGAGTATGTCCGGCTTTACCAACCGCGCCGTAGTTTATAAAGTCAACGATATGATCGGCGGCGGCAGCCTCGTCGGCACTATCGATGCGAACGGTTTATATACGGCCCCCGCCGTCATCGATACGCCGTCTTCAGTTACCATAAACGCTCAGTCGGTCGAAGATCCTTCGAAACAGGCCTCGGCGCTCGTCGTGCTTACTCCGGTTACGGTAATAATTAACGGCGGCCGCGAAACTATCAATCTCACTAAAGTCGATAAAGATTATAACGTGGCTTACGTGGTTAGCGGTCATACTGATAAAAGGCTTAGATGGTACGTTAACGACATAGAATACGGAAATATTCTCACTATAGGTTATATATCCTCCGACGGAAGATATTCTCAGCCGTCAAGCATACCTTCGGTTAAAATCGTCATTAAAGCCGTTTCAATGGTTGATTCAACGAAATCGGCCTCTTGTGAAGTGATTATAACCGAATAAATATTGGCCAGCTTATATAAATATAAAAAACATTTGACTTTATTATTTAGATGTGTTATAATTTCGTGATAATATCAATTTAGCGTTACAAGGAGAATTATAAATGAATCCAAGGTCTTTTGATGATCTGTCAAAAATAATACCCAACAAGTTTTTGCTAACAATGGTAATCGCGGCGCGCGCGAAACAGCTTGAAAAAGGCGCCGAAAGAAAAGTCGAATGTTCGTATACTAATTCCATAGACATAGCCATCGAAGAATTATATCATCAAAAACTCGATATAAAAATGATTCTCGACGGTTTTGAAGAAAACCTCAAAAAAGAGGCCGTGCTTAACTTAGAAATTCAGAGCCGCACGCTCGATAACGCCTTTACCGCATCCGGTCACGGCGGCGGGGAAACGGCCGAAACCGAATAGTTTATTCATCAAAATATTTTAAGGGTTTAATAATAAATAAACTATTCGCTTTACTTCTTCATTATTACATTTCTTATTATTTAATTAAATATTAAACGCTGATGCGCGGACCGAATTTTTTCATCTCTTCGATGCCTTTTTCGGTCAGTTCGATGGGTTCGTAGATGCTTACGGGCTTGTTTTTGCCTTTCACTTTAATCGTATCTAAAAATTTATAGGTGCATAAACCTTCTAAATATTGCAGGCAGAATTCCGTGAATATTATATGATTGTTATAATTGCGCGTGAGGGCTTCGACGCGCGCGCCAAGATTGACGTTGTCTCCGATTACCGTATAGTCGAAGTGCTTTTTCGAGCCCATATTGCCGACGATCATTTCGCCCGAGTTAAATCCGATACCGATATCTACCGGCTGCTTTTTTTCGCTCACCCATTTTTTTTGAAGATCGTGAAGCACGTCCATCATTTCGATGCATGTAAAAAGTGCCCTGGCGCAGTGATCGGTTTGCAGAACGCGCGAAGGCGCGCCATAGACGGCCATAATTTCGTCGCCGACGTATTTATCTAGAGTGCCTTTATATTTGAATATAATTTCAGTCATGTAGTCGAGATATTCATTAAGCATCGCTACGACTTGCTCTGGTGTGTGGTTTTCGGAAAAAGTGGTAAAACTTCTTATATCCGAAAATAAAACCGTCAGATCGCGGACCTCGCCCTTTAATTTTAAATTGTCCGGATCGCTTAATATTTCTTCCATGGCGTTCGGGCTCAGATAGTGTGAAAAAGCCTGCCGCACGAATTTTTTTTCGCGCTCCTCGTAGAAGTAGAAAAATAGATTTACGCCGAAAAAGTTAAGCAGAAGCATAGTTATGACAGGCAAAATGATAATGAAAACTCCGCTTTTGCAGAAGATGAAAAAGGTGAAGTAAAAATAAGCCGCTGATGAAAGAATGGCGATGAGCAAGGCTTTGCCCGGGTGTAAAATATTGAGCGTGGCGAATGAAAAAAGCGCCATGAAAAACAGGATCATTTTATTGTAAAAATCGTCGGCATGCCTGACGAATTTATTGTTCATAAACGAATTTATTATATTCGCGTGGCCGAAAAACATTGGCGTTTCGGCTGAAACGGGTGTAGGCTTTATATCGGATGTCGCGTGGGCGGTAAGGCCTATGATCAATATTTTGCCCTTTAAATTATCTATGGTGTTGTCTTTGCCTACGATATTTTTTAAGAATGAATTTAATTGATGCTTTACCATGTGAAGATCGTTTGTTTTTTCTCTGAGGCGCTTTATGCGCTCGAGCGTCAAATTCGGACGCGCAAAACTGTTGACCACGTTTTTTATCATTTCGTCGAGCCCGTCTATTATATTCGGAAATAAAGGCTTTAATTCGCTTATGGTTTCAGCGCTAAGACCGCTCTGTCTTATTTTGTGATAGGCGCGGAAGAAATGAACGCATTTTTCATCGACCGATTCAAAAAGGCTCTCGGCTAAAAATAAATAAACTCGTTTTTCGATCTGCATGAGGTTGAAAAAGTGAGTATAGAATGAGGCATTTTTAAAGCCGCCGGGCGCGCCGTAACGGGCGGCCCAGTTAAAAGTGGCGGTTTTGTCGTCGTTGAGCGGGATAATCAGCCATGGTCCAATTTTATCTATATATTTTCGCTCTCCGATGGGAATTATTAAATTATTTCCTTCGATCTTCGATTTTTTGAAATCGAGTTTCATTATTTTTTCGACGGCTTTTAAAGAAAGTTGAGCGATAAAGCGGCCGTTTATTTCGAAAAACAAAGGATAGCGGCGGTAAGTGCCGTCGTCGTCAGGATTATTATTAGCAAAGCCTATGTGAGTAGTGTTTTTAAGAAGTTTAGTAACCGGAAGGGTGGGAAACGAGGGGCGCTCGAGACTTCTGAAATAGGCCGCCACGTCATCGGGCAGTTCGATTCCGTCGCGGTCGTAAATGAGTTTTAAGTTATTGAAGTAATCTAAGCGGGCGGTTATGATATCTTCGATCCCAAGAAAAATATCTTTTTTTATTAAATCTATTTCCGAAGCCGCATTAATGCTTTTTAATATTTCATTCCTTACTATCCTGAAATCTATTTCAGTAGAGCCTTGCGCGATGTAAGAACTTATTATTTTATCGGCGCAGTACTGAAGGTGAAAATTACGGATATCGAATATTTTGGCCTTTACGTATTTTGAGTCGAGCCGGCTTAATTCCGCTATTTTATCGGCGGAAAAAGTGAAATCTTCGACAAGCCGCGAATATATAATAAAATCTTTATATAGATCATTCCTGTTTATTTCGGGTACTTTCATAAGAGTTTCGCAAAATTTATCTTTGTTTTCGAGAAGTCCGGGCAGCAGGTAAAAATAATCGTCGGTGAAATGCATCGCTAAGTAAATGTTTTTGGATAATTTAAGGCCTTCGGCGAAAAAATCGTCGTCGGTTATCGACTGGTCGGCGAAAGGGCGCGGCTCCGAAAGATACTGCCTGTAATCGGCGATGAGTTTGATTATGGTTTCGTCGGTCTGATCGTCAAAAAGGCTTTTGACCTCGCCGGGAAGGCTTTCATACCATAACTCGAGCTGGTCGTATAAATGATATTTTTCAGCCTTTGAGTTGCGGTGGAATTTTTCGAGAAACTCTATATCGAAGAGGACCGCCGCGGGTTCGCCTCTTTTAATGAAGCGCAGAAATTCGGCGAATACGGAACGGTTCCAGGGCCATCTTCCGATGTGATCGATGGATTCATCGTCCATTCCGACGAGTATTATATCCTCGTTTATGGGCATATTTTCGCGGGGCCGGGCGCTCATCATTAAATCGTTCATTTCGCGCTCGGCCGATTTGAACCCGCCTTTTGCGTCAAGGTAAAGTACTACGCCTGTCAGAAAAAAGCATATCAAAAAAGTGACTATTGATTTTTTTACGGCCTTGTTTAAAGATGGCATAATTTTTAATTAAAAACTGTCGAATTTTCTTTTTCTTATTTCCTGAATCTGTTTAATTCCTTCGCGTACGATATCATCGTCGTCGGAATTTTTAGCCGCGAATGAAAAATCATATTCGGCGCCGCGGTAATTTTTCAAGTCAAGACGGGTATGGCCTCTTTTTAAGTGAACGCTGCATATACCCGGCAGTATTTTCAATACCTGAGTGTAGTATTTTTCCGATTCTCTGTAAAGTTTTTTTTCATATAATTCGTCGGCTATTTTTAAAAGGTTAAGCGCGTCCCAATACTTGTTGTATTTATTTTCTATATCGATGCTGGATTTAAGCGTTATGTCTATATCCGGATAGGTGTCTAAGATAAGAGTTTTATATTCCCCGGCGAGTCTGTCATAGGCGCTGACTGAATCGTTACCGGCGAATTGCAGCCGGTTTTCGTCTTTTTCGATATCCGATAAATTAAGCAAAGGCGGGCATAATTTCAGCCTTAACGAAAAAACGCGGGAAGGCGATGAGGAGCCGAGATTGTGCTTTTCGCGAAATAACTTGTCGTTGTAATTATAATCGAGGTCCTTGTTTTTAAGTTCGTAAAGGTTGTCGATGGCCTCTTTCATCGCCGGGGCGTAAAGATTCGCCTGCCGCAGCTGCGATATTCCTTTTTCAATAAGATTGGCCCGGATATAGCAGACGCCGATATTGTTGAAAGCTTCTGCCAGATCGGGTTTTAAATCGATGGCGCGCCTGAAATTGATTATGGCTAAAGGAACGTTGTTGCGGTAAAAATAGGCAAGCGCCATATTATAATAGCCCTCAGGCTGGCGCGGGTCGGTTTTTACCGCCTTTGAAAAGAAACGCAGGGCGTTTTTGAAGTCTGACTTAAACAAACGCTGAATGCCGCAGTCGAGTAGTTCCACGTAATTAAGCTGATCTTCTTTAGGCCGGTCTTCGCCTGTGAGGAGTTTTTCGACTTCGGCGTTCTGCTGGACGACCGATTGGGCGTTAATTAAATTTTTAATTTTATCACGGCGCACGCTTTGAATTTTATAGGCGTTATCGTCCTGATAATGTTTGTAGCGAGGCTGGTAGTATTCATCGTGCGCTTCGAACCGCGATAGTATTTCGTTCATGTTGGTTTCTACGGTGTCGTAATCGAAGCCTTCCCAGTAAGGCGGCGCGGGCGGATTATTCATGCGCGGCTTTTTCTGCGGGGCGCGTTTGGCGGCGCCGGCTTTGACGGCTTTGTCAGCGGCGTTGATTTCGTTTAAAGATTCGAGTATTTCCGACTCATCGAAGATGCTGTCGTCTTCTTCGATCACCATTATTTCTGCAGCGGCTTTTTTCTTTGCTGCGGACGTTTTTCCCGTTTCGGCGAAAGCCGTGCCGCCTGATGAAATTAACAAAGCCAGAATTATGGCCAGCGGGGTAAATAAAAGGTCTTCACATGCCGCCGCCGGGCGCGGTGACGACTTTGAAAATAAAGTAATATTATTCATTTTTAATTTATGACCTCGCGCTTAAAATATTTAAGGCGCCCGGGAAAAACAGAGGCCCGGGCGCAATTTTTTTTGATATAATAAAATTTATTTGCGGTGTTTTAATATGATCATGGCTAAAGGCGGAATATTTAAATTCATCGAGTACGCTCTGCCCTGCCACGGATAGTGATCGGCCTGGAATCCGCCGAAGTTGCCGATGTTAGAGCCCCAGTATTCCGAGGAATCGGAGTTGAGCAGTTCATCGTAATGACCTTCCTGCGGTACTCCGACTCGGTAATTCATATAAACCATCGGGGTGAAATTGAGCACGAACACAAGATAGTCTTCAGAATTTTTTGCTTTCCTGATAAAACTTATAACCGAGCGGTCTGAGTCTGAAAAATCGATCCATTCGAAACCGCCTTCCGCGAAATCGAGCTCGTGAAAGGATTTTTCGGTTTTATAAAGGTAGTTTAGATCCGAGATGTAGCGGCTGTATTTATGATGCGATTCATAGTTCAGAAGATGCCAGTCTATGCTGCTGTTAAAGTTCCATTCATTCCACTGCCCTAATTCGCCGCCCATGAAAAGAAGTTTTTTGCCCGGCATGGCGTACATATAGCCCATTAGAAGCCTTAAATTGGCGAATTTCTGCCAGACGTCGCCAGGCATTTTATCTAAAAGCGATTTTTTGCCGTGTACCACTTCGTCGTGCGAAAGAACGAGGACGAAATTTTCGTGGAAAGCGTAAATAAGCGGAAAAGTAAGGGTGTTGTGGTGATAGCGGCGGTAAATCGGGTCTTTTTCAAAATATTTGAGCGTGTCGTTCATCCAGCCCATATTCCATTTCATGCCGAAGCCGAGGCCGCCGACATAAGTGGGTCTCGAAACCGCCGGCCATGCCGTCGATTCTTCGGCGATTGTGACCGTGCCAGGAAAATATTGATAAATTACGGTGTTTAAATATTTTAAAAAGTCTATAGCTTCGAGGTTTTCGCGGCCGCCGTACTGGTTAGGAAGCCATTCGCCGGCTTTGCGCGAGTAGTCGAGATAAAGCATTGACGCCACCGCGTCAACGCGTATGCCGTCGATGTGATATTTGTCGAACCAGAAAATAGCGTTGGATATTAAAAAGTTTTTGACCTCGTTGCGCCCGTAATTGAATATAAGCGTCGCCCAGTCCATGTGTTCGCCTTTTTTCGGGTCTTCGTGTTCATAAAGGCAGGAGCCGTCGAAACGCATAAACCCGTGCCAGTCTTTCGGAAAGTGCGCGGGGACCCAGTCAACTATTACGCCGATTCCGTTCTGGTGAAGGTAATCGACGAAATACATGAAGTCGTTCGGCGTGCCGTAGCGGCTGGTAGGGGCGAAATAACCGGTGACCTGATAGCCCCAGGAGCCGTCGAAAGGATGCTCCGCAACGGGCAGAAGCTCGACATGGGTGTAATTCATTTTCTTCACGTAATCGGTTAATCTAACCGCGAGTTCGCGGTAGGTTAAAAAGCGGTTGTTGTCTTCGGGGACCCTCATCCAAGAACCGGGATGGACCTCGTAAACGGACATTGGCGCCTCGGCGAGATTGCCTTTCTTGCGGTTTTCGATCCATTCCGCGTCGTTCCATTCGTACTTGTTATAATCATAAACTATAGATGAAGTTTTCGGGCGGACCTCCGAGGCAAAGGCATATGGATCGGCTTTTTCGATCAAATTTCCCTGTTTCGATTTTATTTCGAATTTATAACTGCTTCCCATAGGAAGGCCGGGCACGAATATTTCCCATACGCCGACGCCCTGATGAACGCGCATTACGTGGCGCCTGCCGTCCCACATATTAAAATCGCCGATAACGCTGACGCGTTTTGCGTTCGGCGCCCATACGGCGAAGCATATGCCGCCGATGCCTTCGAATTCGTGATAATGCGCGCCTAATTTTTCGTATATGCGGTGATGGTTTCCTTCTTTAAACAGATGAAGGTCGTAATCGGTTAAAATCGGCGGAAATGCGTATGAATCGTAAAAAGTAGTCGAGTTTCCGTCGTAAAAAAACTTTTCGATGTTATATTTGAAGATATCTTTCCTCTTTACTATCACTTCGAAGAAACCGCGGTCATCGACTTTACTCATCTGGTAACGATTTTTAGGCTCAGCCGCTTCGAATACGAAAGCTTCGCGGGCGTCGGGCAAAAATGCCCTTACACAGATGTTTTTTGAGCCTTCGATTTCGATTTCATGCATACCCAGCAGTTGAAATGGGTCAAAATGGTCGGTATTGACTATACGATCGATGTCGTACTGCGTACAGGTCTTTGACATTCATTCACCTCTTTAAGAATTACTATGATAAAAAAAACCGCGGTTATATCTACTCACTACAATAATAATCCGCATTATTAATAATTTTATGTTATTCAACGATATAGTTTCTCTTTTAAAAAAATGCCGGTCTTAACGATCCGCTAATGAAAAAATATATCATATTTATTTTCTTTTTACAATTGTTTTTTTAAAAATTATTGTTTTCGCCTTGACAAACTCACGATAATTATGTAAAATTATCTTAATAAAAATATGGCCAGTAGTTAAAAGTCAAAATTTTTGAAAAGGTAGGTAGTATCAATGGCAAAAAGGGGTATTTTATCAGTTTTATTCGCGGTATTGATGATGATTTTAATGGCGGGCAACGTTTATGCCGGTAATTGCGGCAGCGGCTGCGGCGGATGCAATAGCACATGTGAAACTAAA
>CAYTCW010000042.1:0-9656 GCA_964436235.1 uncultured bacterium | reverse complement strand
GAAACTAAATTGGGAAGCTGCAGCGGCGGCACATGCGATCCTAACGGCGGCGGAACCTGCGAAGCAAGAGCCGTCAAAGACTGGACGGTTCTCGTATTTTTAAATGCAGATAACAATCTCGATCAGTTCGGCGTAAAAGACGTTAATGAAATGGAAAAAATAGGTTCGAACGATCGTCTTAATATCGTAGTGCTCTTAGACCGTGAAGGCGGCACAGCACAGAAACTTTACATCACCAAAGATAACGACATGAATAAAATCAGCTCCCAGGTCGTTGAAGAACTCGGCGTTTACGACATGGGCGACTATAAAAACTTAGTCTCTTTCGTAGAATGGGGCGTAAAAAATTATCCTGCTAAAAATTACGTGGTAGATATCTGGAACCACGGTTCGGGCTGGAACAAAAAAAGAGCGCTCACTTTTAAAGGCATCTCTTATGACGATCAGTCCGGCAATCACATAACTACGGCTCAGCTAGGCCAGGCTATGGCTTCGATATACCAGACGCTCGGCAAAAAACTCGATATCCTCGCCATGGACGCATGCTTAATGCAGATGGCTGAAGTTTGCTACGAAATTAAAGACTACGTTCAATTCTGCGTGGCATCCGAAGAAACCGAACCGGGCGACGGCTATACCTACGACACTTTCCTTGGCCCGTTAGCTAAAGATCCTTCAATGGACGCTCTTGCAGTTTCTAAATTAACCGCTCAGGCTTACACCGAACATTATATTCAGCAGAACGAAGCCTGCACGCAGTCATCGGTTAATCTCGACAGAATGGACGCTTTTATGGCTAAATTTGATCAGCTCTGCGCTAAACTCGCTGAACTTATGTCAGATAAAGCAGTCGTAACGGCTATTAAAAAACAGGTCCGTCCTTACACGCAGGCTTTCTACTACAGAAGCAATATCGATCTCGGTCATTTTGTATCGTTAATCCAGAAAAACGTTAAAAACGAAGAAATCCAGACTCTGGCTGCTGAAACTCTCGCCCTCTACGGCGCAGGCCAGAATCCTCTTATCGCAGGAAACTATATCAACGGTTCTTCGATGAAAAACGCTACCGGCTTAGCAATATATTTCCCTTCATATTCGCTCGGCTCAGACTACAATAAAGTTAAATTCTCAAAAACCAACTGGACGCTTTTCCTTTCGAAATATTTCGCAGCGGCGTCTTCGGTTCAGTAATTTTGTAAAACGGAACCAAGTTTTAAAAAAATAAAAATAAAAAATAGTCAATATGCATAAATAAAATGAGCCGCCTTCGGGCGGCTTTTTTTTATGTTTTGATATCTATGTTTTGTTAGCTGTTGACAATAACCAATTTATTGAGTAGAATTAGTGTATTATATTTTTGTAGTTTTTTGCTATAATTATTATGACTATCGATAAAAATAATCTATATGAATAAAGAGGTTCGATTTATGTTTAAATTGATATATCCGTTATTAATGACCTTAATTTTAGCTTTTAGCCCTGCGTTTTTGCCGGCGGCGGGAGCCGATGGCAAAATTGAAAACTCGAATGAAATTCAGTCTGCTTCTGCGGCGGCGTCTTCGGAAATCTCGGTTAATTCCCCTGCATCATCGGTAAATACCAGCGCAGAAACGGAGCTGGCGTCAAATGCGCCGTCACCGTCCTTACTGAACGGCGATTCCAATGAAACTAATTTACCTCCATCAACGGCTCAGGATTCAACGGAAGCCGGAGTTCAGGCTAATCCGGCGGAAATTAATTCAGATATAAAAACGGTATTTGCAGTTAATAAAAAAATATTTTTTTTAGAGCAGATGGCGGCCCTTAAAATGTCGGATGATAAAGGCGTCGAGAGCGTATTAAATTCGCTTTACGACGAGCGCGAATCGCTTTGTATGCGTCTTGCAAAAGTTTGCTGCGGCCGTGAAGCCGGCAAAGCCGTTAAAATAATTAAAGGCCATATCCTTAATACCAAATTGTATGAACTTTACGGCCTCGATTCGTTTACTTCTTACGCGCTTAATCAGCCTGAATCGGAGCAGCTGCAGGCTGAAACGGCGTCAGTTACAATCGATGCCGATAAAATTAAAGATTCGCTTCTCGAATTAGCTTCTTATATTAAGCTCGAAAATGAAAGGTTGGTAAATTCTAGTTATTTTCTTGACGATTTAAATAAATATATGTCGGCTCCCGATTTTAACGCGCAGCCGGGCGATGCCTTATCCGGCGGTGGAGCTTCCGAAGGCGGTTTTTCAAAAGAAGAATCGAAGGTTTTATTTATGCCCGAAGAACTCGCGCCGGGCGCTAATTCAACGGATGCCCCTATCGATGCGCCGATTTCAATTAAATTCAACGCCGATAAACTTAAAGCCGCGGCTTCTAAAACCGCTCTTAACGTTAATTCCGTAATGCTCAACCGCAAGTATTCCCGCGCATCGCGCAGCGCCGGTTCCATAAGTTTTAAATGGGACGAGGCGGCCTCTTCGCTTATTATCACACCGAGCGCCCGGCTCGAGCGCAATATGCACTATAACGCAAGCGTTTCCTTTGATCATAAAATTTCGCCGGCCACGGCGAAGCAGTCACCGCCTGCTTCCGCGCAGAAAGGTTTTTTGCGCAGCCGCAGCGTCAATTCAGGCCTGTTTAAAACCGTCGATATAAATCTGAGCGATAAGACGGTTTCTTATAAACTCGAGTGGAATTTTCAAACTATAGCTTATCAGAGCACTTCTTCCGAAGCGCTGCTTTCGTCTTCCGATTCTGCCGCTACCGATGAAAATGAAGTTATCGATAATTCCACTACCGAAGTCGAGCTTAAAGATAAACGCGACACCGATGAAGCCGAAATAGGCGATAAAAGTGATAGTAACGTTAAAAGTGGCACAAACGAAAGCGCTTTGAATAAAAAAGGAATGATGGCCGGCGAATTTTTTGAACAGCCCAAAAATATGCCGATGGTTATAAGCCGCGCGCCTGAAGGTGTTTCAATTATGAGCGGTAGTGAAATTTTCGTGGTTTTTTCATGCGATATAGATCCGGCCTCTATAAATAACAATACCATGCAGCTATTTGGCGAAACGGCTAAGTCCGAATTTGAAAAACTCGGCTATAAATTAAAATTAAACGGCCGAAGGCTTACGCTGATTCCTCAAAAACCTCTTTCGGCAAGTAAAAATTATAAAGTGCTGGTTACTACCGTTCGAACCGCTAAAAAATTGTCGATGCCCATCAACGAAACTTTTTATTTTAAAACCGGATGCGCCGTTCTGTCGGCTAAATTAGCGCATGACGGTAAAGTTAAAAAAGACGAAACTTTCGAAATAACGCTTTCTGAAGATCTTGCCGATCTGAATATTAATTTTTTCGAGGTCGATAATAAAAAAGAAAAACCGATCGAATTCGATAAATGCGGCAAGATTTTTCCGCGGCCTTCCGGCAACGCGAAGCCGTCTATAAGCACAATGGCTCTCGGAGCGGTTAAGCCGGCAAATGCCGGACAGGAATCAGTTTCGCAGAACGCAAATACTAAAACCCCGGCGGCCTCCAAAAAACTTATTACTAAAGAGGATGGTCCGGTTACTATTTTTATTAAACCGCGTAAGCCTCTTGTTAAAGGCCGTAATTATAAGATCGATATTTTTTCGCAGTACGGCGTTATCGAAAACGGCATTATTAAATTCAGCGCTAAATAATCTCGGTAATACCTGCCGGTTTAAATATAAATTTCTTATCGCTTGACAATATTATTAAATTTATGTATAATCCAGTAAATTTTTCAACATTTTGGAGGTTTCTTAATGCGTAGTTTAAAAAGATCAAAAATATTAGGTACCGGCATGTATCTGCCGGAAAAAAGATTGACCAACGCGGACCTTGAAAAGATGGTCGATACGACCGACGAATGGATAGTTACACGCAGCGGAATTAAAGAACGCCGTATAGCCGAGCCACATCAGGCCGTTTCCGACCTGGCGGTACCCGCGGCCCAGATGGCTTTGAAAAACGCCAATATTTCACCTGAACAGATCGGCTGCGTTATACTCGCATCGTTTACTCCCGATCGTACAATATCGGCGACGGCATGCATTATCCAGCATAAGCTCGGCTGTAAAAACGCCGGCGCTTTCGATATAGAAGTCGCCTGCTCCGGTTTTATTTATGCAACCACTCTAGGCCGTTCGCTTATCGAAACCGGCGTTTGCGAATACGTTCTTGTTATAGGCGCGGATATATTGTCTAAAGTTATAGATTTTACCGATAGAAATACATGCGTATTATTCGGCGACGGCGCTGGCGCCGTTGTATTAGGGCCTGCGGCGAGCGAAGATGAAGGCATATTCGATGTTTTAATTGGCGCGGACGGCGGCGGCTCAGAGCACATAACCATTCCCGCCGGCGGAACTCAGATGCCTACGACGGCTAAAACCGTTGAAGACCGACTGCATTTCGTTAAAATTAACGGCAAGGAAGTTTTTAAATTTTCCACTAAAATTGTCGGCGATATGATCGAACAGGTTCTTACTAGAAATAATCTTAAACTCGAAGACGTTAAATTGATCATACCTCACCAGGCTAATATCCGTATTATCGAGTCGGCCGCCAAGCGCTTTAACTGCCCGCTCGATAAGTTTTATATCAACCTCGACCGCTACGGCAATACTGTCGCCGGCACCATACCTATCGGCCTTCATGAAGCCCTCGGCGAAGGTAAAATCAATAAGGGCGATATAGTTCTGCTCGCGGGTTTCGGCGGCGGCCTTACATGGGGTTTAGTAGCTATGAAATGGTAATATCATAAAATTAGAATATTTTTTTATATATTATTAATCGCCGGTATTTAGGCGATATAAAAAAAGAGGAAGGCCGGCGGTTCTTCCTCTTTTTTTCGGGTTGATTTTTATTGTTTACGGACAGTGAAAAAATGAACGGGTGTGGGCGTTAATATGCCGGTATTAAAAGTGTCTTTGCCGGGGCTGGTTTTATTATTTATTCACTTTTTCTGGCCGCGGTTATTATTTCTTCGTATTTGCTCTGGATTTCTTTGAATTTAGCGTGGAGTTTTTTATCTTTGAATTTATCTTCGTTTGTAATAATGAATTTAAGAATATCATAAAAATTTTTAGTCTGATCGGTGTTTTTAAGAAGATCGAAAGCAATGGCTATTAGTTTGTAAGAATTATCATATTCTTTTTTATCAAAAAGCAGTTTAGCTTTCATAAAATATAATTTACCGGCTATTTCGGCGATATCCGAAACGCTGAATTCGACGGCGACCGTAAAATTAGTAAGCGAATCGCCGCTGGAGCGTTTTTTATCTTTAATATTCTTTTTCTGCGTTTTATAAGTTTCATATATTCGAAGATATGAATCTATTACTTTAATAGCTCCCGCGGGATCGTTTTTTTTGACGCATGCGCTGGCCATATTATAGCCGAGGGTAAAATATAATTCGGATAAATTAGATTGCGCGAGCTCGTCTTCATTTTGCATTTCCTGCGTCTGCGCGGCGAGCGCATTGAATATTTTTTCGGCTTCGATTATTTCACCGGTTTCAAGCAGCAGCTCGCCGATAAAATTTTTGCTGAGCATAAGTTCGCGCGTTTCACCGGTTTCCGCGCAGGTTTTGACAAGCTCTTCCGCAAGGCGTTTCCATGCGTCGTTGTTCTGCCTGAATTTACAAAGCGCGAGCGCGCGAACTTTATCAAAACAGTCTTTTAAACCGCCCTGTTTTTCATAAATAAATAAAAGATCTTCTAATAATTTTGCGGCCGCGTCGTAGTGCGAGCAGTTGATAAAGATCTGAGCGATTTGATTAATATGGCCAAGCGTTTCACGGTCGAGCGATTTTATCTGTTCGTCATTGCTTAATTTAATCGAGTTAAGGTTTAAAAGCGCGGCAGCCTCATCTAAACGCATTACCGCCTGTTTATAAATTCCGAGGTCGGAGAGGATGCGCGCCATTTTAATCGATATCGCTCCGGCGTCAGAGCGGCTGCCGCGCTCTAAGGCCATTTTACACATGTTTTCATAATAGTGCAGATTGAGCGGATTATATTCGAAGAAGGAAAAGATGTTATTCATAAGCGATTTATATATATATATGAAATAGCCGGTATCCGAGGTTTTTGCTAACGCCTGCATTACCGTGTCTATATGGCCGCGGGCGCGCGAAAAATCCTCGAAGCTGAGAGCTATGATAGCCGCGGTCATATTGTTCATTATTATTTCCTCGTTTTTTCCGGCGCCTGATTCAGAATTTAATTTAAATATCTTATCTATGGTTTTATACGCTTCGGCGCGTTCGCCGAACTTAGCCATGATCATAGCGTAAGTGAATAAATTTTCGGCGGCCTCGCCGTAGCGGAAAGATTTTTTTATTTCTTCGCCGGCCTCTTTAAATAAATATGAATTAGCATATATGGCCGCCGCCGCCATATGAAGATTTTTTAAGAATTCGCCGTTTTTTATTTTAGGCAGTTTGCTATCGATTTCTTTTTTGATACGCTTAGCTTCCGAATTAAAACCGAGCTCGAAACTTAAACGCATCATATATATTAACACTCTGGAATGTTTTTCCGGTCCGGATTTTCGAGCCTTTATCTCGAGCTGTTTTAAATAACTGAAGCATTTGGCGCTGTCGCCTTCTAAATACAGCTCATTAGCTTTTTTAACGCCTTCGTCGAATTCGCTTTCAGAAAGAGCCGCGGCAGGCTGCGCGCTAATTAAAAAAAATGCCAGGACAGTTAAAATCGATAACAGCTTTTTATACATAGTATCACCTTGATAACCTTTCTTTTTTTATTATTAATTTAATATCCGCTATAAGGCGGCAATATTTTTTATTAAAATTATCACGATTATACTTTAAAAAAAAATAAAATTCAAGTATAATCATTTATTTGAATTTATATTTTATTATTTAAAGTAGCCATCGAAGGGAATGATATTTTTGAATGAATTGTTCTACGGGAATATATATTTTGACACCGGCCCTGATTTCGTCGCGCCTTATGAACCGGCGCTTAATTCGAGGGTGAGCCTGAAGCTATTCGTCAATAAAAAAATATCCCGTTTAATAAACGAAATAGCAGTCAGAACCACCTGCGATAACGAAGAATATTTAGTCACGATGAATAAAGAAACCGCCGCCCGCGGGGAGTTTTTTGTGTTCACGGCAAAAATTCCGATATTGGTTAAAGCTACCGGCGTAAGATTTAAAATATATTCAAAAAAAAGCATATATTGGCTTAATGCCCGCGGTATATATTCCTATCATCCGAACGATTATTTCGATTTCAAAATTATCGCCGGAAACGATTCGCCGGGCTGGGTTAATAAATCGGTTTTTTACCAGATATTTCCGGACCGTTTCTGGCACGGCCTTTCACAAAAAGAATACGAATCCGGGCGAGCTGGATTAGAATTGAAATTTAAAAAATTATACGCGGAGCGTGAAATTTATTTTAAGGGCGTCAGGGCGAAACTCAAACGCTGGAACGAGCCGCCGGATAAAAAATCTTTAGGTTTTGAGTTTTATATGGGCACGCTTGCCGGCATCGCCCGAAAAAAAGAGTATCTGAAAGAGCTCGGCGTTAACGCGCTATATCTTACTCCGATACTCAAATCGCCTTCTAATCACCGTTACGATACTTCAGATTATTTTTCTGTCGATCCGCTTTTAGGCGGAAACGCCGGTTTTAAAAAATTCATGGATACCATGCGCGGCGAGGGTGTGCGCGTCATTTTAGATGCCGTTTACAACCATTCCGGTTCGTCGTGCGATATATTTAAAAAAGCGTTGAATGGAATAAAACCATTCGACGGATTTTATAATTTTTACGGCGATAAGCGAGAGCACTACGCTCGCTGGTTAGGACACGGAAGCCTGCCTAAATTAAATTACGCCTCCGAAAAATTATGCGGTTATATTTTTAAAGGCCAGAAATCCGCCGCCGCGAAATGGCTTTGCCCGCCTTATAAAATAGACGGCTACAGGCTCGACGTAGCCCATATGATCGGTAAAAACGCCAGCGCGGAGGGAAACGCCGAATTGTTATCTTCTATGAAGGCCGCGTTTAAAAAATTTAACCCGGAAGCGTTCGTTCTGGCCGAAAATTTCTTCGATTCGTATAAAATGATTGAAAACGATTCAGTCGATTCAGTTATGAATTATCACGGGTTTACATTTCCGGTGATGGCATATCTATCGAAAAAAGATCATAAAAAAAGGCCGTGCTCCATTAATAGCGAAGATTTCTGCCGCTGGGTGCTCGACTGTTACGCTAAATTGCCGCAGGCTAAAGCCAATATTATGTATAACCAGCTTTCTTCACACGATATTTCACGCCATAATTCGCTTTTGGATTTTGATTATAAAAAAATATCGGCCGCTTTAGTTTTTCAATTTACGCTGCCTGGCGTGCCCTCTATATTCTATGGCGATGAGATCGGCCTCGGCGGTATCGGCGATCCCGGCTGCCGCGCACCCATGGTATGGGACGAACAAAAACAAAATAAATATCTTTTCGCCGCTTATAAAAAATTGATCGCGGCGCGTAAAAAATATGACGTCCTTGCCTATGGCGGTTTTCGGGTTATTAAAAGCGCGGACGATATTATATGTTACATAAGAAAATATCGAGGCGAAACGATTGTATGCGCGCTCAATAATTCAAACATAAACTCTTCGATCGAGCTTAAAGCGTCAGAATTATTTATTGCCGGCGCTATAAGCGGCTGCGAAGTTATATTCGATTCGCTCGAATTCGATTCCGAAACGCTTAAAAGTGACCGCGGTGCACGCAAACTCAACAAGACCGCCGGCGAGAACGGAATTAAAATGGCGGGAGCCACATTGATTTTGAACTCGGTAAAGCAAAGTTCCGCCGTATATTTGTTATATTAAGGAAGATTGATATATCTGCGTGATCGCGTTAAAAACGATTATACCGCAGGCCGTCGATAGATTCAGTGAACGCACGCCCGAAGTAAGAGGTATTCTGACCGAGTGGCAGCCGTATTCATCTATAATTTCAGCGGGGATTCCGCTGCTTTCAGGGCCGAATACTATATAGTCGCCCGGCCGGTACTTGAATTCAAAGTATAGACTGCGCCCGTTCGTCGAAGTTAAAATTATGCGAGGCGCATCCGCCGGTGAAGACGCCCCGGATTCCGCCGCTGCAGCCTCAACCGCGGCGCTGAATTCCGAAAAATCGGCGTATCTTTTAATGTCGAGCCGGTCCCAGTAATCTACGGCCGCCCGCTTGAAATGCTTATCGGTCTTTATGTCGAAGCCGGGCTTTCCGATTATATGCAGATTAGTGCCGCTCGCATAACATAGCCGCGATATATTTCCGGCGTTAGGAGCGATCTCCGGCTTTATGAGCACCACATTCAAACGCGCCTGCAGTACGGCCTCGTCGTTTTGCGGTGAATTATCGATATTATTTGCGCTGTACCAGTTCATGAGGATATTATAACATAAGCTATGTCGATATTCAACATATTCAATTCAACGTATTAAATGAACATACAATACAGGGAAATGAGAACGCAGAATAAGAACGCAGAAGATCTTAATAAGACCGGGATGGAGGGAAAGAAAGGACCAATGGCCCTCTCTTCCCTCCATAGCCTCCCAATCTCTCCCGAATAAAAAGGCTATTATCATAGCCTTT
>CAYTCW010000041.1:30908-32332 GCA_964436235.1 uncultured bacterium | reverse complement strand
CATTCATGCGCGTTCGGATTCGAAAATCGCGGCGGCCGCCACCAGAGGCATTTGCTGGTGAAGAAACTGGCGGAAAATCCCGACCGCCACATGGTATTGGTTACGGCAACGCCCCACAGCGGCAAAGAAGACGCGTTCCGCTCGCTGCTGACTCTGTTAAAATCGGAATTTTCCAAACTACCGCCCGATCTTGCGGGAGCTGAAAATGAAAAACACCGCCGGATGCTTGCCGCTCATTTCATTCAGCGCAGGCGCGGCGATATCAGCCATTTCATGAAAGCGGAAACTGTTTTTCCGGGCCGTGAAGAAAAGGAAGAAACATATCATCTAAGCCATGAATACGGCGATTTCTTCAAAAAGGTCCTTGATTTTACGCGCGAAATTGTAAAAGAAGAAGGCGGCAATGAATATAAAAAAAGAATCCGCTGGTGGTCGGCGCTCGCGCTTCTGCGTTCAGTCGGCTCCAGCCCGGCGGCCGCCGAACAAACGCTCCGGAACAGGTCAGCCGCGCTCGCTGCCGAATCGCTCGAAGAAATAAACGAAATCGGCAAGCGCTCGGTTTTCGATATCGACAGCGACGATCTTTTTGAAACCACCGATGTCACGCCGGGAAGCGACACCGAAACCGATGCTGATACTAATGTTAATGCCGATGTTGAAGTAAAAAGCGACACCGGAAATAAACTTAAAAAGATGGCTGAAGAAGCGAAAAAATTATGCGGCAAAAAAGACGAGAAACTCCAACTGGCAGCCGGTCACATAAAAAAACTAATCGCTGACGGCTATAACCCGATAATATTCTGTCGCTTCATTCCCACAGCTGAATACCTGGCTAAAGAGCTGAAACCGATGCTTCCAAAGGATGTCGCCATTACAGCCGTTACCGGCGATCTTCCGCCGGCCGACCGTGAAACGCGCGTCCTCGAACTCGCAAACAATCCAAAGCGCGTGCTTGTATGCACAGACTGTCTCAGCGAGGGAATCAACCTTCAGGATAATTTCGACGCCGTCATGCATTATGATCTTTCGTGGAACCCCACCCGCCACGAGCAGCGCGAAGGCCGCGTCGACCGCTACGGCCAGAAAAGCCCGAGCGTGCGCGTGCTCACATATTACGGCGTCGATAACCCGATCGACGGCATCGTTCTCGATGTTCTCGTGCGGAAACATAAGAAGATCAAAACATCGCTCGGCATATCCGTCCCCGTTCCGTTGAATTCAGAATCGCTCGTCGAAGCCATTTTCGAAGGGCTGTTGCTGCGCGAGCACGAAACGTCGAGCCAGCTTCTGTTACCGGGTCTCGAAGAATACTTAAAACCGTCGCTGGAAAAATTTTCGAGGGAATGGGAAGGATCGGCGGACCGCGAAAAACGCTCCAGGACGGTATTTGCGCAGGAGACGATAAAAGTCGACGAAATAGCGCG
>CAYTCW010000041.1:27104-30808 GCA_964436235.1 uncultured bacterium | reverse complement strand
CGCGCCGGCGCTATAAGGACGAAGGCGGTCAGTCAGAGGACGACGGTATTACTCGTCCGCTTCAGATACGATATCACAATGAAAAAGGGCGCGCAGGAAACGAGCAATCTAATCGAAGAGTGCGCCATGCTCGGATTCAGAGGGGCCGCTGCGAAGGCTGAATGGCTCGCCAGAGATGAAGTCGAAGCTCTATTAGCCGCGGTGCCGGCCCAGAATATCACGCCGGAGCAGGCGGCCGACTTCATTGAAAACGTCGAAAGCAATTTTTCAGAGATTATTCCGCAAATCGAAAAAGAAGGATTTTCACGCGCCGACAGGCTTCTTGTGTCACACAGGCGTTTGCGCGACGAGGCTAACATCAAGGGCGTCACTTATAAGATATCGCCAAAGCTGCCGGCGGATATTCTCGGGATTTATGTATATCTACCGGCATTGGCCCTGTAAGAATTTTTGAGGTGTATATAAAATATGAAACCAGGCGAAACTTATGTAACCGTAAAAAGTGAAGGCGGCTTGTTTCCGGCGGAATTTCTAAGAAAGCTCGCCGCCGGCTCGAACGATGTAGAATTCCTGACGCCCGAATCTTATTATCTGGCTCCCGGCGAGCGCATTAACGAAGCCATAAGCCGTTCATGGAACAGAATGGTCGGCGTATGGTCTAATTTCAAAAACGCGCGTGCCGGACTTGTCGAAGGCGATGCCGGCACTTCCGCGACGCGCGAAGGCTGGATGCTCATTTTATTTCAGGAACTCGGCTACGGGCGGCTTTCAAAGTCTAGCCAGATCGAGATAGACGGAAAGCAATATCCGGTTTCGCACATCTGGAATAATGTTCCGATCCATATCGTCGGCTGCAATATCGATCTTGACAGACGGACCGCCGGAGTCGCCGGCGCGTCGAAGATGAGTCCGTTCGGAATGGTCCAGGAGTTTTTAAACCGCAGCGACAATCATCTCTGGGGTTTTGTTTCGAATGGAATCAAATTGAGGGTGCTTCGGGACAATCTTGCGCTGTCGCGTCAGGCCTGTATCGACTTTGATCTCGAAGCGATGATGGAGTCGGAAGCATATTCTGATTTCGTTATATTATGGCTGCTATGCCATCAGTCGAGAGTCGAGGGCGCGCGTCCGGAACTGTGTATTCTCGAAAGATGGGTAAGAACGGCCGAGCGGCAGGGGATAAGAGTCCTTGAAACCCTCCGTGACGGAGTCGCAAAAGCGATAGAGCATCTCGGCGCAGGATTTATAGCGCACCCGGCCAATTCCGCGCTGCGCGAAAAATTGAAATCAGGAACGCTCAAAACCGGCGATTATTACAGACAGGTTCTAAGGTTAGTGTACAGGCTTTTATTTTTATTTGCCGCCGAGGACCGCGATCTATTAATGCTTCCGGCAAACGGTAAATTCGCCGATGACATAAGGTCCGCGCGCGAGCGTTATATGAAATATTATTCGACGAAGCGGCTTCGGAATATGGCATCGAAACTGCGCGGAACGAAACATACGGACCTGTTCAGAGCGCTTCAGGTTGTAATGAATATTCTGTGTGGAAGCGAAAACTCGATTCATATAGCGCTGCCTGCGCTCGGCAGCTTTTTGTGGACGGAAGATTCAATAGCGGACATAGTAAATTGCGAAATCGAAAACAGGGATTTTCTCGAAGCTGTTCGTTCGATAGGGTTTACAGTAGATAATAAAGTCCTGCGTCCGATCGATTACAGAAACATCGATACCGAGGAATTCGGCAGTATTTTCGAATCGCTGCTGGAATTATCGCCGGTAATTAATTCAGATTCCGGAACATTCGAACTGAAAACCCTTTCAGGCAATGAGCGCAAGACGACCGGATCTTATTACACGCCGGACAGCCTCGTTCAATGCCTGCTCGAAACGGCTCTGGATCCTGTGATCGAAGAGGCGCTGAAAAAGCCCGAACCGGCGAAAGCGATTCTGGCGCTTAAAGTATGCGATCCGGCCTGCGGGTCGGGACATTTTTTAATATCGGCCGCCAGGCGCATGGCTAATTATCTGGCGCGCGTCTATAGCGGCGGTGAAGAGCCCACTCCCGATTGTTACAGAAAGGCGCTTCGCGATGTCGCGGGTCATTGCATTTACGGAGTCGATCTGAATCCGATGGCGGTGGAATTATGCAAGGTCAATCTCTGGATGGAGGCGCTGGAGCCTGGAAAACCGCTGTCGTTTTTAGAGCATCATATTAAATGCGGCAGCAGTCTGGTCGGCGCGACGCCGAAACTTTTATACGGCGCGCCGAAAAAATACGTGAACGGCAAGTATGAATTGTATGAAGGCGGAATACCGGATGAAGCGTTCAATCCGATAGAAGGCGACGACAAAAAATATTGTTCCGAACTTAAAAAATTGAATAAAGCCCATCAAATGAATTTATTCGAAAAGACTGGAACCGCGAAATCGGCGGCGAATCTATCTGACAAATATGAAAATATCGATAATTCAGACGATTCCGATCTGGCGCAGATCAAAGAAATGAGCCAAAAATATTCCGATTTTTTAAACAGTTTCGATTACATGCACGAAAGAATTATTTGTGACGCATGGTGTTCGGCTTTTGTATGGAGCAAGACGAAAGGCGCCGGCGCATTCCCGGTTCCGATGACGAATTCGCTTCTGGCAATGATAAAGGAAGATTTCAAAAATGTGGACGGCGCGATATTAAATGAAATCAGGCGGCTGAGAGACCAGTATAAGTTTTTTCACTGGCATATAGAGTTTCCGGATGTTTTCAAGCCCGCTGCGCCCGACGCAAAAGCCGAAAATGAAGAAATGGGCTGGAACGGCGGTTTTGATTGCGTTCTCGGCAATCCGCCGTGGGAGAGAATAAAACTTCAGGAAAAGGAATTTTTCGCATCGAAGAGTCCCGAAATTGCGAACGCTCCGAACGCAGCTGCCAGAAAAAGAATGATCGAAGATCTGAAGAAAAACGATCCGTCGCTTTTCCAGGAATTTTGCGATGAACTCCGAAAAGCCGAAGGTGAAAGCCATTTTGTAAGAGATTCAAAGCTGTTTCCATTATGTGGCAGAGGCGACGTTAATACTTATTCGATATTCGCCGAGTTAAAACGCAACCTCATGGGGCCGAGAGGCCGCGTCGGCTGCATTGTTCCGTCAGGCATAGCGACGGATGACACGACAAAATTTTTCTTTCAGAGCCTTGTTAAAAAAGAATCGCTCGCCAGCCTCTTTGATTTTGAGAACAGGCAAAAACTTTTCCCGGCTGTAGATAGTCGTATGAAATTCAGTCTTCTGACATTGACCGGATTAGAACGGCCTTCTAAATCCGGCGCCGATTTTGCCTTTTTCCTTTATCAGACGGAGGATCTTAGCGATCCGGAAAAAGTGTTCAAGCTGTCTAAAGAAGATATTGAATTGATTAATCCGAATACGAAGACCTGTCCGATTTTCAGATCGAAGCGCGACGCTGAAATAACCAAAGCGATTTACAGGCGCGTGCCGGTGTTGATAAAAGAAGGACGAGACGGCAAGCCGGACGAGAATCCGTGGGGGATTTCATTTTCAAGAATGTTCGATATGTCCAACGACTCGCATCTGTTCAGGACGCGTGAGCAGCTCGATGGTGAAGGTTTTACTTTAAAAGGAAATATATTCGAAAAAGGTAATGAACGGTATTTGCCGCTGTATGAGGCGAAGATGATACATCATTACAA
>CAYTCW010000041.1:0-27004 GCA_964436235.1 uncultured bacterium | reverse complement strand
ATGATCCGCTGCGAACTTGACGCCGCGTATTTTCATCTATACGAAATCAGCCGTGACGATGTCAATTACATAATGGATACTTTTCCAATAACGCAGCGCAAGGACCAGGACAAACACGGCTATTACCGCACGAAAAAATTCATCCTTGAAATATTTGACGAGATGGCGGAGGCTATTAAAACCGGAAAGGCTTATCAGACGAAACTCGATCCGCCGCCGGGGGATCCGCGGGCAGCACATGGCAAGTGATGTTTAAGATCGCAATTTGTGACCTCGAGAGGCTTAAACATGGTGTTACGAAATTGGATACCTTTTACATGAAAACTAAAGGACTGATAATATGAATTTCAAAAAACTATTAACCGCCGTTTCTTCCACTCACGAAGTTTTACTTGGCAAGGTCGCGGCTCACGCCAACCAGATGCTGACAATCAGGAACTGGCTTATCGGTTATTACATTGTCGAATTTGAACAAAATGGCGAAGACCGGGCCGAATATGGGAAGAAATTTTTAAAGAAGCTGGTGGAATCCTTATTCATGAAAGGTTACAAAGGGTTTTCAGAACGTAACTTATATTTATATCGAGATTTTTATATTTCATATAAACATATTTTGCAGACAGTGTCTGCAAAATCATCAAAAACTGAATGTGTTGAAGGTCCGCCCCCCGAGGTTCTGCTTTCGCATTTTACCTTTTCACATTTCGTCGAATTGATGAAAATCAACGAACCACTGAAAAAACTTTTTTACGAAGTCGAGGCCATAAAGGGCGCCTGGAGTGTCCGTCAGCTTAAGCGCCAGATCGAGTCGCTGTTATTCGAGCGCACGGGATTATCGAAAAATAAGGCAACTATGCTAAAGCGCGTTAATATCCAGAACGAAATTGTAACGCCTGAAGAAATGATCCGTGATCCTTATATTCTCGAATTTACTGGTCTTCCCGAACGCAAAGAATATTCTGAAAACGACCTCGAAGCAGCGCTGCTTGACCATATACAGGAGTTTCTTATCGAGCTTGGCAACGGATTTTGCTTCGAGGCGCGCCAGAAACGAATTACTGTCGATGGCGAGCACGACAGAATCGATCTCGTATTTTACCACAGGATTTTGAAATGCCATGTTCTTATCGACCTGAAGGTTCGTAAGTTTTCACACGCCGACGCCGGCCAGATGAATTTCTACCTCAATTATTACCGCGAAAATATTATGGCTAAAGGCGACAATCCGCCGGTCGGCATTATACTTTGCACAGACAGGAGCACGACCAAAGTAAAATACTCCGTGACCGGGCTTGACAATAAACTTTTTGTTTCAAGGTATAAGGTAGCGCTGCCGTCCGAGAGGGAACTCGAAGAACTTATAAGAAAAGACATTGAAAGATTCGATATCGTTTCATGAGAAGCGATTTTGAAGTCGAAAAAATTTAGATCACTAAATTTGATCATAAAAAACAAACATCAGGCATTGGATAAAATTTGAAAGGCGATATGATGATATCCGGTAATGATTCGGTTAATTTAGTGTTCGTGAATTCAAAATCTTTAAAGAAGTTTTTGATGAGCGCGCAAAAAAGAATTATATTTGCCAAAACTTCATATTTTAAAGAAGAAATTGAAGTTTTGACCGCGCTGGTTAAAAGTAAAAACGTCAGCTGCGAGTTATATTTTGAGGCTGACGATAAGACCGTCAGATATGGTTTTGGCGATACTGATGCGTTAAAACTTATCCGCGCCAGTAAAGAATTGTTTGCGATCAAGTTTGTGAAAAATATCAGAATGGCGATGCTGATAGTCGATGACCGCACACTGTCATACACTCCGACGGCACTTTCGTGGGAAGAAGAGCCGAAAGAGACATCCTTTCCGAACGGTATTATATTCGGAAGCGAAATGACAGAAAAAATACTCCATCAAATGCAATTCAAAAATGATGCCGGCGTAATTTCTGATATATCATTTATGTCACCCCCCAGGACACATATATTTGATCAGGGGACGGAAACTGATGAAAAACTTGATAAAACAATCGAAAATTTAGAAAAAAATCCTGCGGTCGATCCCGCGAGTTTAAGAAAGATTACGGCTTACAGAAACGCTTTTAAGATAATCAGAAAAGAGGTTCGTGGCGTTAAAATTGAAAGAAAATCCGTCAATTTAAATCCGTTTAAAAAATATCTGTCAGGAACAGTTGGCACGGAAAGATTGAAAAGCAGCTGGACGGTGATCACAAAGGATGACGTTAAAAATATAGATTTTTTCAAAGAATTTGAAGCTAAATTTGACGACTTGTTCGGACAATTAACTATTCCCGCGGGGCGCTTCGGCGCTTTAATTATGACCGATAAAATCAGGGAACTTGAAAGTAAAATTAACGAATACAGAGATAACTTTATCAACAGCCTCGAAAACGAATCCAATTCTTCAAGCCTTATTGGCGTTTTAAATAAAAGCCGTGACGAGCTTCTCGATTACCTATATTCAAATGTAAAAAACGATGAAAATTCAATTAATAAAATTTTTGAAAAAAATCCGCCGATTAAAAGAAGAGTTTTTAGCGGCGAAATTGATAAAATAACGGCTTTGAAGGAAGTCATAAGCCAGATTATAGAAGAAGAGGTCAAATTTCCATCGGTCAAGACTTTTATTAATGAGTTTGAAGTTGTCATTGATTATTATGATGTTTCGGATGAACTTTTAAAAACTGACGAATTTATAAATATTATTGAAAAGGCTCGTATATCAGGGGAAATAAGAGATTATTTTTCAGTACATGAAATTACAGAGAATGGAAGGTAGGATTTATGAAAAGAAATATATTGATAAGTTTGATTTTAACATTGCTTGTTATAGCATATTCTGCGGCGACCGCGCAGGATAACTCAAAAGGCAAATTTCTGGGAAACCTTAACGACAATAAGTACGACTCCAATTCTATCAGCAATCCATACGGAACATACGGCAGCAAATACTCTTCTGATAGCATTAAAAATCCATATAGTGAATATGGCAGTAAATACAGCGATAAATCGGTGACCAATCCTTACACTATGAACGCACCTAAAATATATGATCAGTATGGAAATTACGCCGGAAAACTTTCAGCGAATAAGTATGATCCGGATTCCATAAATAATCCCTCGAGCATGTATTACATAAAAAGAAAAAATAAAAACAATAACTATTCGATTTATTCACAAGATCCGGGCCAGACTGGCAATCAGAAGCGCTATTTGGAAAATTCGCAGCCGTCTCCGTCCAGTCAGGACCTTCCGGCTTACTCTTCGCCACAAATCACCCCGGCATATACAACGCCAACATATACTCCGTCTTATACCCCGGTCGTACGATCGACAGGTCCCTCAACGCGAAAAGCAGCTATATTGAGCGGAATTACATCGGCGCTTCAAACTATGCAAAAACAGCGTGCTGAATGCGATGCGGCTAATGCCCGCTATGAAGAGATAGAGGCGCGGACCGGAATCCCCCAGCCGCGAATGCTTACGCCCGACGAACAGGTCGCGCTCGAGGAGAAAACAATCAGGCAATACGGCGATACTTACCTTACCTGGCACATAAAGTGCGGCAACACGCTTGAGGCCGAAAGGCTGATCAAGCGGGATAAATATATCATTAACGAGGCGAACAAGGCCGGCCAGACTCCGCTTATGCTCGCCAGGCTTTATAAATTGAGCAATGTCTCTGAAATGCTTCTGGAAAAGGGCGCGAAGACAAATTTACGCGACAGGGATGGAAAAGGCGCCGATGATTATGAAAAAATGCCGAGGCCGGCGTTTTTTAAGTTGTTTGATTAAGCCAATCTTTATAATAATACACATGAAATTCATCAGTCGCCAACTGATGAATCACGCTCGATCAAACCCTGTTGTATAAAAGTTGGCCGGCGTGTGTTGATTTTAAAGAATAAACTTGAATTTTAAAAATATTTTTGGCGTAAAATAAAAATCCGCCTTGCGGCGGACCAATGGGTAACCCATCCACCTCCGGAAATCCGGATTAATCGTATTTTAACATTTTATTGTTTGTTTGTCAAATAAATCTGAAAATATTAAAGAAAGTCATCGAGACGTAATGAATAGAATTCCTAAACGCCATCACTATATTCCAAGGTTGTATCTATCAGGATTTGTTTCTTGCAAGAAAAAGAAACAACTTTGGGTACTCAATAAAAAAGAGTTAAAACAATATCAAACATCAATAGAAAAAACAGCTTGTGAAAAATTTTTTTACGATATCGATATTCCGGAATTAGGTTTTGACTACGTTGAAAATGCTATTGGTGAAGTTGAAAGTAATGCTGCTACCGCTATAAATGAAGTCTTGAATGAGTTAAGGATACCGGCTGGAGACAATTTCAATTATTTAATGGAGTTTATCGCACTTCAAGCCGTAAGAGTTCCAAGTACTATAAACCGTTTCAAATCTTTTTATAAAAGCAAAGGTGAAAAAGCAGCCGACATATTTGCCGATTCAGAGGAAAGTTATAAGAAGTTTTTTTCCTTATTAGATGAGACTTTACAAGTTAAATATAAGGAAGTGTCTTATGAAAAAATTAAAGATTTTGTATTAAATAAAAAGTATTATATCGAAGTAAACAACTTGCCTTTAATGATTTTAATGTTTGAGATGTACGAAAAAATATTACCTTCTTTTTTAAAACGAGAATGGTCGATTATATATATAAAAACTGGCATAGATTTTTTCATTTGCTCCGATAATCCTGTCATAGTTTACTGGAACAAACCCAAACCAGTTTCAATTTTGAGTTCTCACGTTTATCAAATGATTGAAGATACTGAAATTATATTCCCGCTAAGTAAAGAGGTTGCGCTCATTGGGCAAGCTAAAAGACAATTTGAAAAATCAGAAGCTACCGTTGCGCACATAGCTCACATCAATACGCTAATTTATAAATTTGCTGAACAATTTATTTATTCAACTGAAGAAAATTTCAAATTATCAGGAAGAAATAAGGCTACCGGCATTATATCAATAATTGATTATAATAAACCAAATATATAAATAAATTAACCGATTGAACCGAATGAATCTTAATTGATTTATCCAAAAGTTTATGAATCAGTAATGTGAAAAGCATATTCATGCTTTCAAGTCGTCTTAGGGAGGTAAAATAATGAATGAAATCATAAGAGTTCCCGTTGCTTCAGATAATACTTTTTTCAGCCCGGTTTTGATCTCCGGAAATACATATACCATTGGAGAAAAAGGTGAAGAGGAGCATATCCATGACTATATGGAAGCTCTGGAAATGTTATCGCAAATGATTAAAGCAAGATGGAGAAGGCCAAACCGGAACAATAACAGAGGCATAGTAGCCGCGGTACAATGGGTTGAAGTGATTAAAGAAGTCCTTTTAAATGCTAAATCGATTAATTTATCTGATTTAATGGAAGCTAACGAAGTTTTTTTGAAAAACCAGAATGAAAGAAAATAAATTTCGGCCTTTGAGGTCGCACTTGTCAGAGTATATTCGTGTATGTTATATCTGGCATGCTACTTGCTTTGATAAAATGTGATGTCAAAATCCTCAGGTGTTCAAATGATTTTGATTTTACAAAGCCATTACTAATGCTCAATGTTAGAGCCAGGCTTTTGGGTAAACTATCTTGTTGCATGCTTGAATATCGGCACAAAATTATTTGCAGTAACAAAAATATTTGTATTTGGTTAAAAAGTTTTATAATTAACTTACCCGAAAGTCTTTTGCGCATTGATAATTGAAAAAACTCAATTTATGAGTAATATTGTTTAACAAAAACGATGCTTTTCGTTGACTTTACATGACTTAAATGATATATTGTTGCTTGATTACTTTATATCTCTTTTCATTATGTTTTTAAAGGATTAACAGGCATTGTCATGATCAAATTTGAACTTTGGAAAGGAAAATTATGGACATCAATTTAAATAATATTCTTTTTAAATTAACTAACAGCCTGGCAGATTTTCTCGGTAAGATATTGCCCGGATGCGGCGAAGACTGGTGGAATAAGACAGTCCTTGAAGTTCTTTCATACCAGCAGAAGCAAAGGATCGATCAGCAGAATATTAAATCTCTTGCCGCCCTTGATATTGCGGCTTTACTGCGTGTCATGGACCAGAACTGGTACCAGCTTTCATCCAGGTATAACTGGCTCCAGGAAAATCGCCACTACCTGAAGGAAATGCAGACTGTTCGCAATCGTTGGGCTCACCAGAGCGGCGAGGGTTTTTTGACGGAAGACATTTACCGGGATGCTGATACAGCACAGCGGTTTGCAGCCGTTATTGGCGCAGATGAAAGCATGATTGAAGAGATACGCGTTTACAAGTTGAACTTATTGAATAAAGCAAACCCGCCGAAAAGCGAAGTCGTGGAGGTGATTGGAGTGTCTGAAAATAGCAGCGGATTCAAACCCGGACAGCTTGTCAAGGTCAGGTCGAACCCGGATTTGCAGGGTGCCGTTATGTCCGTTATTTCTGGAACGCCTGAAGATCGTTATGATGTTTTCTTAAGCACGGGGCGAAAAACATTTTATGAGTCACAGCTTATTAATGCCGAAAAACCTGAATCAGAATTGGAACTGCTTAAGAGCGAATGTTTTCACGCTTATATTTCGTCTCAGCAGATCATCCACCCTGGTTTGTCGACGCTTCATTCGCTTAATGCCGCGAGGATCGATTTTATACCTTACCAGTTCAGGCCGGTATTAAAATTCATCAAAGCCGACAGACCCAGAATGCTTATAGCTGACGGAGTCGGTGTGGGAAAGACCATTGAGGCAGGGCTCATCCTTCGCGAAATTCAAGCCAGAAGAGATATACAGTCAGTATTGATAATATGCCCGAGGCCGCTTGTAACCGAACAAAAATGGCTTAAAGAAATGAAGCGTTTCGATGAGCGCTTTATTCAGCTTGACGGACCGGCACTTAAAAACTGTATAAATGAAATGCACCTCGAAGGTGTGTGGCCGGATCATTCAAGGAAAATAATAGTTCCATATTCTCTTTTTGACGATACTTTGATCAATGGCACTGAACCAGGCGGAAGACAAAGGGGCAGAAGCAGAACGGGGCTTTTGGGTCTGGACCCGCCGCCGCGGTTCGATCTTGTCATCGTCGACGAGGCGCACCATATTCGCAATCAGAGCACTTTCGGGCATAAGGCCGTAAGTTTTTTCTGCGATCATGCCGAAGCGGTGATATTTTTGACGGCGACCCCGATTCAGCTCGGAAGCGAAGACCTATTTGTATTATTGAATATTTTAAGGCCGGATCTTATTATAGACAAAGAAAGTTTTGCGCATATGGCGGAGCCTAATCCATTCATCAATCGTGCCGTATCATTTGCGCGCGCGCAGGGGCCCCAATGGAGCGAAAGGGCAGTCGAGGCCCTTGACGGCGCCCTGGCGACCTCGTGGGGTCGTTCGATAATGGCGGATAATCCCGAATTCAACCGCGTCAGGTCGGTTATCGCGTCAGGAAATATCTCTTATGAGGACCGCGTCAGGCTGATAAGTGATCTGGAAGGTCTTCATACATTTTCCGGCATAATTAACAGGACATTAAGACGAGACATCGGCAATTTTACGGTGAGAAGACCTGAGACCGTGGTGGTTGAGTTTACCGCCGCGCAAAGGAACATTCATGACGAGCTGCTGAATATTCAGTCCGAAATACTCGGCCTGCTTCATAATGACAAAAATATAGTTTTCATGATGACGACCATCAGAAGGCAGGCGGCAAGCTGTCTGTTCGGCCTGGTTCCGTTCCTTGAAGACATTCTCAACCGGCATATCGACGAACTGGCGTTGACTGAAGCCGGCAGCGAAGACGCTGTCATTCCAAACGAAGCGATAAATATTATCGAATCAAGAATAAGAGCGCTGATAGAAGCCGCCGGAAAACTTGACAAAAATGACCCTAAACTCGAAGCGCTCGTGAAACTTATCGCCGACAAACAAATAATGCCAAATAAGAAAATAATGATATTCAGCAGTTTCAGGCATACTCTTAATTATCTTTACGACGATCTCAGGCGGTCGGGATACCGTGTCGGGATGGTCCATGGCGGAACACCTGACGAAGATCGCATAAAATACCGCGAAAGATTCGAAAACGGATCCGACGGTGAGGACGGCCTTGACATTCTCCTTTTTTCCGAAATTGGCTGTGAGGGCCTCGACTACCAGTTCTGTGACTGCATCGTGAATTACGACCTGCCCTGGAACCCTATGCGCATCGAGCAAAGGATAGGTCGAATCGACAGGAACGGTCAGAAGAGCGAAAGCGTCGTGATCTATAATATGATAACCCCGGGGACTGTCGACGCCGATATTTATGAACGCTGCCTGTTGCGAATAGGTGTTTTTAACAATTCTTTAGGCGCAGGCGAGGAGATTCTCGGCGACATAACCACCGAAATAAGAAATATTGCTGAAAATTTTTCGCTTAATGATGAACAGCGCAGGCAGAAATTCCAACAGCTGGCTGATAATAAAATACGTCTCATTCAAGAACAGGATATGCTCGAACAAAAACAGCTCGAGCTGTTCGGCATCCGCCTTCCGGAAGATCAGCTGAAAAAGGAGATTGAAGACGCTTCGAGTTTCTGGCTTTCACAAGCGTCCATTCGGAGGCTGGTTACTTTTTATCTTCAGCAGCTTTGCGAAAAGGAAAGCGATTTCTTGCTCGGCGAAAAGCCCCTGAAAACGCTTAGATTATCTCAGGATGCCCGAAATGCTCTACTGCGAGACTTCCAGAAACTTTCGCGACAGAACAGCCCGATGTATCGTGATTGGGAAAACTGGCTTAAAGGAACAAGTCCTCATTTATCCGTCACTTTTGATCCGGAGTGCGCGATCAACAATCCCGGCTCGGCTTTCATAATGTCGTTGCATCCGCTTGTAAAACAGGCCGCCAATGCGCTGAATACAGGAAAAAAAGTATATACGAAGTTACGGGTTAAAAGCAGAGAGGTTCCAGCCGGAAAATATCTGTTTGCTATATACCAATGGCAGTTTCACGGTATAAAGGAAGACCTGATACTTCGGCCGGTTACCAAATCTGAAGCGCTGACGGCAAATTTGATGCAGATGCTTGAAAAGGCAAACACTTATGACAGCGATGATTTAGCGGATACAGATTCGGGTGTCTGGGATGAACTTGACGGACAGCATTATAAACTATGGTCCGAGGCTCGCTCGAAACACAAGCAGGTCACTAAGGAATTGGCCAGCTACCGGAAGGAAAGCCTCGACCGGAGCCATGCCGCCAGAATGGCGCTGCTTAACGAGCAGCTCGAGCGGGCTAACGACGACAAAATAAGAAGAATGCGTCAATCGCAGATTGACGCAGCCGCGGCAGATTACGCGAGGCGCGTCCAGCAAATAGAAATCGCGGCCGAAAGGGCTGATATCACGTCGGGCCAGGTTGCGTTCGGATATATTTATGTGGAGGAGCAGTAATGGGTTTTATAGAGGATTTGAATAAAAGACGCCGTGTTCTTTCTGATGTTATTAACAATGAAGAATATTCCGGAATTCGAGAGATAGTCGAAGACCTTTATCCGGACAGAGCCCATTTTATTTTTGAATTGCTTCAGAACGCCGAAGACACAGGCGCTTCGGAAGTTACTTTTACTTTGGAGAAAGATTCCCTGTATTTTGAGCATAATGGCAGGCCTTTCAATGAAAAAGATGTTGAAGCTATTACAAACATAGGAAAAGGAACTAAAAGAAATGATACGGATAAAATTGGAAAATTTGGAATAGGTTTTAAAGCAGTATTCTTATACTCTGAAACTCCTCATATATGGTCTCCAACTTATTCTTTCAAGATAACAGATCTGGTTTTGCCTTTTGAAATCGAAAAAGATAAAAATATTGGAAGTTGTACACGGTTCAATTTTCCTTTTAACAACCCTGAAAAACCTCGAGAAATTGCCTACAAGGAAGTGGCGGCGGGGCTGGAAAATTTATCTGAAACAGTTCTTTTATTTTTAAATAGCATTAGTTTAATAAACTGGACTTGCAATGGCAGCAATGGCCATATTTCGCGGAATAATATTTCAAAAGACCATATAAATATTACTATCACTAAAAATGAAAAGGAAATTAAAAACGATCATTATTTAAGGTTTTCAAAAGAGATCAAGATAGAAGAGCGTTGCTCGCAAAACGTTTCTATTGCCTATAAACTTGAATTTTTAAAAAATATAATTAAATACGATAAACGAAATGAATTTTCTAAACAATTCAAAATTATTCCCGTAAATCCGGGTTTAGTATCAGTATTTTTTCCGGCCGAAAAGGAAACTTCAGGATTGCGCTTTCACGTCAACGCCCCTTTTATTCCAGAATTGAGCCGCGCCAGCATCAAGGACACTGCTGCAAACGAACCGCTTTTTGGCGAAATTGCAGAAGTGGCGGCGCAGTCGCTTCATTCGATCAAGAAATTAGGCTTACTTAATGTTGATTTTCTTGCGGTTCTTCCTAATCATAAAGATACAATTCCAGAAAGGTATGATGTCATAAGGCAGTCAATAGTCGATGAAATGAATAATGAGCCATTAACACCCACCCAATCAAGAGGTCATGAGCCTGCCAAAAATTTGTTGCAGGCAAAAGCTTCGTTAAAAGAACTTATTTCTGAATCTGATTTAAAATTTTTCTTCAAAGACTCGGATCAAAAACTTAAATGGGCCATAGGAGCTTCATTGCGTAATTCTGACCAGGAATATTTTTTAGAAGGATTATCTATTAAGACTTGGGATATAGATAATTTCATTAAATTACTGAGCGAAAAATTTTTATATAAAAAATATTTGGAAAATGATATTGTTGATGAAAAATATATGAATTGGCTTTCAAAAAAGTCAGTTAAGTGGCATCAAAACTTTTATTCGCTGCTTTATGATGTTTTCACAAATTACAATAGCTTTATACGCACATACAATTATGATATGTTAAATAAAATGAAGATCGTCAGGTTGAGTGATGGAAATTATAGTGTAGGAAGTGAATGCTATTTTCCGACTGATGATGTCGAGCATGATGACGTTCTTCCTCGCGTGGATAAAAGAATATATGAAACAGGTAAAGAAAAAAATCCAAACCTCAAGCCAAGAGATTTTCTTGAGAAAATTGGTGTTTCAGATGTTGATGAAGAAGAAGAAATGAAAGGGTTACTGAAATCAAAGTACCGTTGGCCAAATACTTCGGGACATACAATAAAAGATTTATCAAAATTTATCAATTTTTTAGATAAATTTCCTGCTAATGCCGATATTTTTTCAATGTTTTATATTTTAAAAGATATCTACGGAAATTGGAGAAAACCATCAGAAATATTTATTGACATGCCCTCCTTTAAAACAGGGTTAAGTCTTTATTATAATGTAATTGGTGAAGAAACAAAACCAACAGCGCTTTCTGAAGATTATTGTAAAAAAATTGATTTGGAAAAACTAATTTCATTCACTAAAGCCATTGGTGTTATTCATAGTTTGCCTGTCAAAATAGTTCGTTGTCATTATAATCCTCAATGGAGCTATCTTGCAAGTGGTGGTGGGCGATGTGGAGACAATATTAATGAGGATTATACGATAAAAGAACTTGATAAATTGATTGATTCACCGAATCTCGAACTGTCAAAACTCGTGTGGCAAACAATGAATTCTTTAGATACTAAGTATTTAACTGCAACTTTTAGATGGAGTCAAAAGTCCGGCTCAAAACACGCAGATTCCCAACTTATTCATATGTTAAAGAATAAAGCATGGGTTCCTCAAAAAAAAGAAGGATTTAAAAAGCCGTGTGATTCAGTGGCAGAAAAATTGCCTGAAGGTTTTTCATATGATGGCGGAAAAGAATGGCTCAAAAAGATCGAATTTGGAAAAACTTATCAACTGCAGACTGAAGAATATCAGATTAAAGCTAATAGTGTAAAAGAATTGGGATTTGAGTCCATTGAAGAAGCGCAGAAACTTAGTGGCTGCATTAATAATTTAAAGCAATACGGAATGAATGTATCCGATCTATTAGCTTATATTGATCGCGAAATTGAAAAAAAGAAGGTAGCTTTTCCGGTAAGAGATATTATGAATATTGAACGTAGAGAAGGAAAAATGATTGAGCAATTTAACGAATCGCCGGATAAAAGATATGAAAAACGCGAAAGAAAAGTCAGAGTAACCGATAAAGAATTTCGAGAAATGGCTTATGAAAAACTTAAAATGGAATATACGAATGATTCCGGCCAATTGTTTTGCCAGATATGCAAAGATATAATGCCATTCAAAAAACTTGATGGTGAGTATTATTTTGAAACGGTTGAATTGTTGTCAAAAGAGTTTTTTACGCGGGAACATGAGGCTCAATATATTTGTTTATGTCCTTTATGCTCGGCAATGTATAATGAATTCGTTAAACGCGATCTGGAAAAAATGGGGAACATTCGCAATCAAATAATCGAAAATGCAGCTTTTTTAGTTAATGTGTCGCTGGGCGGCTTAAATACAAGTATTCAATTTGTCGGCACTCACTGGCACGACATCAAGCAAATTCTGAACCTCAACCTCAAACAAAAAGAGCAATCATCAGACTGTGTGATAACTAAAATTTCAAAAAATAAAATTCAATAAAATCAAGGTTTATTCCGAATTTATAATATACAGAAAGTATATTGATACTATGTAATATGATTTAAAAAAACATTGATCTACTAAAGGTTATCATAAAACAAATTCCATTAATGTAATATTGACAAAAAACGTTTTCACACAGTCTGCATAATGTATTTTTAACTCAAATCAGTCTATAAATATTTTTGACAAGGTGAACAAATGATAAACGATAAATTCAAAGAATTTTTTACTAACGATATTGTACATATCGATAATTACATAGCGGCCTCATCCCGTCTGCATAAAGGGATTTTTCCGGCGGTTGCTGATGGCATGCTTAAAAGCCTTAATGAAATTAAAGAACTCATTACCGGCATGCTTCAGGGCAGTAATCCTGACTTCGTGCAGATGTTTTTGCTCATAGGCAAGGTCAATAAATTTACGAAAAACGTCGTATTACTTTTGACCGAAGACATTAAAGCACTGATTCGCGACGTTCGGGAATTTATCGACGATCATACGTTCGATTTTGAAGACCAGTTTTATGACCTTTTCGTTAATAAATTGAAAAAAATTATGGACTGCAAGGTTAAGCAGGAAGCATTTCCAATTTTTATGATTGACGACAGGTTTAAGGTCGAATTCAATTTTAAAAAATCGCTTACCGTTCTTGATGGCTCTATTACCGTTCAGTCTATTGATCCCGAAAAGATCGCCGAAGAAGCCGCCGATAATTTTAGGCGCATATGGATCGACAACGAAGATATTAAATTCTCCGACAAGGCTGTTAACGAATATTTCGAAATGTACAAAAAGATCATAATGCTTGAAAATAAATCTTATGGAGATTATATTGGTATTTTCGAGCTTCATAAATATATTTTTATCGAAAGGCAGAACGAATTCTTCTGGCGTGAATGCAGGCCCGAATTAATTAAAAAGGTCACCATTAATCATACCAGGGCGGCTCTTTCGAATTTTATCGAATCAGGCATTAAAACCGCTGACGGTTACGAGATTAAACTTGGAACTGTCAGGGACAATGTCAAGGACGGCGTCGCAGTATATTCGGCGAACGATAGAACTTATAAATATTATGGTCTTATAGCATTTTCAAGGGAGGAATAATCATGTACTCGACCGATGGCAAGTTATCACCGCCTGCAGCCGAAAACATAATAGTAAGCCTCAGGGCCGGCACGCCTAATATTAACTCAATAATTCATATCAATGTCGATATAGAAGCCAGAAAAGCCTGGCTCGACGACGTTAAGAGAGACCTCGATAAATACATCATGAACGGATATTCAAAGGTCCGCTTCATCAAAGGCGATTACGGCGTTGGAAAAACCCACTCCATGAGCCTTATAATGCATTACGCGCGTGAGAACAATTACGCCGTCTCATATATTTCCGCCGACCAGGTGCGGCTAAACAGGTATGACGAAATATTCAGCGCGATTGTCAGAAACCTCGAGATAAAAGGCAGGAAAGATAATACTTTAAAATATTTATTTGATAATTTCGTTATTAAAGCGAGAAGAGATCTTGAATCCCGTCATGGCTTAAATGACCAGGATTTTATTGTCAGTGAAACTAAGAAACGCATATCTGAATTTGTTGAAAATATGCAGAAAACTACTTATGATTTCAAGAATGCTATGCTTAATTACATGTTCAACTTTCTTGAAATGCCTTCCGGCAAAGACTGGCAGACTGATAACGAAAACATTCTAAGATGGTTCACTGGAATGAAGGTGCCGCTTAAAGAACTTAAAGAATTACGCATTTATTCTCTTAATGACAAAGATAATTCACGGGACTCTATCAAATCGCTTGCCGACATAATAGTAAATTTTGGCTTTAAAGGTATGCTTATAGTCATAGACGAGGCCGAGCAGGTATTGTATCAGAGCACTAATGCGGCCAAAATGGCCAATAACAACATCAGGCATATTCTTGACAGCGTCGATGGCGGCGGTGAGACCCATTATGCTGAAAGATGTTATATTCTGGTAGCATCGACGGCTGAGATGATGTCGAATCCGGAAAAGGGTTTTAAATCTTATACCGCCTTGTGGGACCGTATAGGAAGCGTTCTCAATGAACCGCAGTTTGCTGAATTTATCAATCCGCGGTCGATAATCATTGACCTCGATCATCATAAAGCGAAGGTAACGCAAAGCGATCTTAAAAAAATCATTGACAACATAATCAGAATACACTCGATAGCATATGAATGGGAGCCTGAAAAGGTCATTAACGAAAAAATTATCGAAGGCATAACTAAAAAGGCTTTTGATATGCTAAAAAGAAACAGTCCTTTAAGATCGCCTGTCAAAATGATTATCGAGATACTCGATCTTACGAATAATGATAATTCATTTATTAAAAAATTCGATCCTTCCGGTTATGTGTTCAAACCTGAAAGGCAGAATTATTCGAAATGGGATGATTAAGATGAACGACAGATATTTTTATGAAAATGTTGTAAATTCGCTTAGATTGGGTATCGTTCCATGCCGGTATGTTGAAGCGCTTACAGTTGGCAGGGCCGAAATTATTAAGAATATCAAGAGCGGAATTTCCGATATTAAATGTGGCCGGGCCAGTTCTATGATCTTTGAAGGCGACTACGGCGCCGGAAAATCGCATATTATTAATTTCGCTAAATATATAGCGCGTGAAAATAATTTTGTCATAAGCACTATTTCTGCTGACCAGACCTTGTTGTTTAATAAAATGGACCGGGTCATGAACGCGATCATAGAGGCAATGGAATTTCCAGACTTCGGATCGTTCAATGGGTTCGAGCAAATGCTCAACAGGCTTCTTAATTCATGGTATCGAAACTCGATATTGGACTGGTGCGAGGACATATGCTTTGCGTCGGAGGCCGAGATCAAGTTCAAAAAAGGTGTCAAAGCTTACGACATTATGATGAAGGGCATGAACTATGAGGCTGCTGAAGATGTTATGCGATGGCTTCAGGGAGAAAAAGTAGATCTTAAGAGAATTAAAAGCCTGATCGATAATTTTTTGAATGAAAATAAAAAAACGGCGTCCTTCAGGATCGGGCAGAACGAAGTAATTTATTTGATTCAATCTATAGGTCAGATGCTTAAAGCCATTGGCTATTCAGGCTGGATGATAATGGTCGACGAGTGCGAGAATTTTTTTGAGCTGAGCCCTCCTAATCCAAAGTCAAAACACAAAATATTCTCCAATGTAGATAATATGATAAGGGGATTCAGAAATATCTTTTCGATTTTTACCTTCACCCCAAAACAACTTGATCGGATTTACTCATATTTTGCCGCTCAGAACAGTTATGACAGCGAATTGACGATCCCGAATTTTTTGCTTCCGCATGAGAGACATAAAAAGATATACCGGCTTAATAAGCTGAACGACGACAATTACATCGACCTTCTTAAAAAGATCGTTGATGCGTATGAAATCGCTTATCCAGAAAAAAAATTATCGATGAATTACGGCAAATATTTAGAAAATAAGATCAGGACCATGGCTAGTTTCGATAAAGAAAGACCCCGCGCTGTTATTCGTATGATCATTGAATATCTGGATTATTTTTTAACTAACGAGATCGATATTGATATGAGTCTGGTACCCGTTAACAAAAAAAATTACACCGAGGCGCGTTCCGTAGGGAAATCAATTCAACTTCCTTATGTACGCGGCGAAAAAATAGGACATAAGAAATACGGAAAATGCGAGGTTCTGGAAGTTAAAAAATTGCCTAACGATTCTGTGAACATCAAGGTAAAGGTGATCAGGACCGGAGAAATTAAAGTTTTCGACCAGAAATTCGCGGAATTCGAGAAAATAAAGAAATGAATACAGCTGAAAAATATCTGAAGAATTTATTTGCGCAATGCTCGAATGAACTCAATCTGCGCAATTTTAATCAGCTTCAGAACGATTCTATTATTCCTGTCCTTAACGGAAGGTCGATCTTGCTGTCAGCACCTACCGGCTGCGGTAAGACAGAAGCCGTTATCGTGCCGCTGCTCGAGAAAATAATCGAAAACGATATCAGCCGCGGCCTCGTTAAGACAAGGGTATTATATATATGTCCTACCAAGGCACTTATCAATGATCTTTACAACAGGTTTAAATGGGTCAAAGAAAGGCTCGGAATCAAACTTGCCATAAAAACCGGCGATATCGATGATACGGCTACAGGTGAAATTCCGCGTATAATTTTTACAACGCCCGAATCGCTCGATGTTATGATAAGCGCCCGCATTGATGAAAGAAGCGATACATATTTAAGGAACATGGAATGCCTGAGAAGCGTTAGAACGGTTGTTATCGATGAGATCCACCAGTTTGCTTCCGAGGTCAGGGGCGAGCATTTAAGATGGCTGCTGTTCAGGCTTAAACGGCTAACCGCCAGGCCGCTTCAGATAATTGGAATGTCAGCGACCATCCCGGAGATAGAAAAGGTGGGCCGGTATATAGGACAGTTTGGTGAAAGCCCTGAATTAATATCTTTTTCGGCCCAAAAAAGAGACCTGTATTTCGGCTTGAGAACGATCAAAACCGTCGAAGAATTATACGATATTGTCGTGAAACTCAGGCGTAACATCGAAGCCCGCAAAATATTGATTTTCGCTGGAACAAGAACCGGATGCGACATAATTCATGAAAAATTAATTAAGAGAGATCCGGAACTTAATTGCTTCGTTCATTATTCAACGATTTCGGTTGAAGAAAGAGAACGGACCGAGGCTGAATATAAATTTTCGGCTCATCACTCGATTTGCATAGCAACGTCAACGCTTGAACTTGGAATAGACATAGGCGACATCGACGCCGTTATTTTATACGGCGCGCCCGGAAATATAAGTTCTTTCATTCAGAAAATAGGCCGTGGCAACAGAAGAAAAAAAACTATTTTCGCTCTTGGCATTATAAGAGATTTCCATGAAGACATCGTCAATAATGATCTGGTGAAATTTATCGGAATACTCGAATTGTTTTATAATAATGAATTCGAGCATATTACACAAACCGTTTTTTACAGCGTCATAGTGCAGCAGATATTTTCATGTTCAAAAAGCTGCGGCTTCTTTTTGCCTGAGGATTTTCGCGAATTGGCGTCCGAATTGAATCATGATAAATGTACTATATCTGAGATAATAAGGCACCTCAGCTTCATAAATATAATTTCGAAGCCGCTGAGTCATATTGATAAATACTGCATGTCAGACTGGATGTTTGGCAAGATCGCGCGCCGCGAGATATATGGCAACATGGCCTCCGGCGGTATCGGAAAAATAATGATCGTCGGATCGGATAACAGAAAAATCGCCGAAGTTCCGCTGGAAGGTAACGAAAAAAAGATAAAACCGGGGGCGGTAATAAGGATTGGCGGCAAAAAATACGCCGTAATAAGCAGCCGGCGGATCATGCAAAATATTGCGGCAAAGGTCGAACCGACAGGCAGTTCGCGGGAGCCTGTGAATATAAGTTATAATTCGCAGGGTGTTCCTACGAGTTTCAGCGTATGCAATAATTCGCTAAAAACTTCTCTTGAATCGATATATGCGAAAACCGACATAGACTATACGACCAAAGAGTCTATCGAACAAATTTTAAATACGTTCAAGCCCCATAAAAAACTGGTAGTTAAATATAGATTACTCCACGATAAAAATTATATTTATTATACTTTTGCCGGCACAATCGGCAACTATATTATAGCCTGCTCTCAGGATGAAGTTGAAGGTTATGATCCAATAAGAATTTTGCTGAATAAAAAAATAGAGCCGGTTGAGTTCGATGAATTGTTTATAAAACGATTGATAGCAGCTAACCTTGAAAATTTTTCAATGATAGCCGGAAAATCGCAATTCTTTGAATTATTACCCGCGTCAATGCAGATCGATGAAATATATTCCGGGATCGAGCCTGAATTGATTGAATTTCTCGGGAAATTTCATTTGAATAAATTTGTAAAAATATTATAATGGGGGAGCATAACATGGAGCCAATTTTTATAGCGTTATCGGTTTTATTGGTAATTTTCGTTATCATCAATTTATGGTTCACTTATAAAATCTTCAGCCGCAGCAGCGAGTCTTTTCTGAACGAGATCAAGAACGAAGTACAGAATTTCGATAAGAATCTTCAAAAGATCGAAGCCGTGATGAAGGATGAATTCTCCAGGAACCGCGAAGAGAACTCGAAAAATTTCAAGGACCTGCGAGGGGAACTGGGCGCGTCTTTTAAAAACTTCGAGGACTCCATTCTGAAGAGAATTGCCGAAATGTCTGAATTCCAGAAGAGCCAGTTTGAAGGTTTTTCAACTCAGTTGAATAATCTTACTAAATCCAACGAAGATAAGATCGAAAAAATGGCTCATAGCGTTCAGGAAAGGCTTAATCTTTTCAACGATCAGCTGACGACGAATTTAAGGGCGACAAGAGAGGATTTGAGCAAGTCGCTTAAATCTTTCGAGGACAGGCTTTCGGCCAATTTCAAAGAGGTCAACGAGACTCAGGCTAAAAAATTCGAGTCGCTTGTTTTAAAGCAGGACGAAATGATCAAAGTTACGGATCAGAAGATCGAAAAAATCCGTGAGACCAACGAAGCGCATCATATCAAGATGACCAATACAATACAGGAGAAGCTCAATTATTTCCAGGAGCAGATGAATACGAACGCTCAAAACAACCGCGAAGAGTTGAGCAAATCGTTAAAATCATTCGAGGAAAGTTTTACTTTAAGCGTTAATGGATTTAATGAACTACAGAAACAAAAATTCGAAGAATTGGCATCAAAGCAAGCTGAACTATCTAAAACTACTGAAGCAAAACTAGAGGCCATGAGGTTATCTAACGAATCAAATAATGAAAAAACCAATAAAACGCTTCAGGACAAACTGAATTATTTTCAGGAACAAATCAACTCGAACGCAAAGAGCAATCGTGAAGAACTGGCTAAATCGCTTAAAAACTTTGAAGATACTTTTATTGCGAAAGTCAATGAGTTCAACGAACTTCAGAAGCAGAAATTCGACGGGCTCACCAACAGGCAGAACGAACTCGTTCAGGTCACCGAACAGCGGCTTGAAAAAATGCGTGAAACGGTTGAGCAGAAACTTAAGACCATCCAGGACGACAGCAACGCCAAACTGGAAATAATAAGACAGACCGTCGACGAAAAGCTTCATAAGACACTCGAGCAGCGGCTCGGCGATTCTTTCAAGATCGTCAGCGAAAGGCTCGAACTTGTTCACAAAGGCCTCGGCGAGATGCAGAACCTTGCGGCTGGCGTGGGCGACCTTAAAAAGGTATTAAGCAACGTTAAAAATAGAGGCGTATTGGGCGAATATCAGCTTGAAAATATCCTTGAACAATTACTGACTAACGAGCAGTTCGGCAGAAATGTCAAAACGAAGCATGACAGCCAGACACTTGTTGAATTCGCGGTAAAACTTCCTGGAAAAGATGATAAAAAACCTTTGTGGCTTCCGATCGACGCTAAATTTCCTACTGAAAACTACATAGCTCTTACAGAAGCATATGAGCAGGGCGATCTGGATGCGGTCAACGAAAAAAGAAAAATGCTCGCCCACTCGATAAAATCTTGCGCCAAGGACATTCGTGAAAAATATATCGATCCGCCCAATACGACGGATTTTGGAATAATGTTCCTGCCGTTCGAAGGGCTCTATGCCGAAGTGCTAAGAATTGAAGGATTGTTTGAAAGCCTTCAGCGCGATTACAATGTAATAATAACAGGCCCTACGACTCTGTCGGCCCTTCTAAACAGCTTGCAGATAGGGTTTAAGACGCTTGTCATCGAAAAGCGCTCCAGCGAGGTTTGGGAATTGCTCAGCGTGGTCAAGACTGAGTTCGGCAAATTCGGCAAAGCTCTCAAAACAACCCAGGAAAAACTAAAACAGGCCAGCGATGCGATAGAAAAAACCGGCGTCAGAACGCGTGTTATGGAAAGAAAACTCAAGGAAGTCGAGCAGCTTCCGGCCGAAAGCGCGGCGCAACTATTGGCGGGACCGGAGAATTTATTAGAATATACCGAAGCGGATGATGGTATTTACGAAGCTGAAAAATAACGATTGTTTATTATAAAAGCGTGATATTATTTGACTTGAATTTTGTTAAGAAATTGAATATAATAAATTTGAGGCCGGCGCCATGTTCATTAACAACTCGGGTTATTTTATATTATGTATCTGCGTTACTCCTTTGCTTAATGGTTTCATGCCAAACAAATTATAGATCAATAATGTTTGCCGGCGAAGAATATTCAATAATATTTATGCATTTTTTAAATGAGCATTCCAACGTTTTTATGCGCTTTTTAGAGCGCAAAACTTATGATGCTTAAAGATATTTATGCGTTTACGCTACTAAGCGCATGTTGGAGGTCGATTGAATTGAACACCAAAAATATCCCGCGTCCGGCCTTGAATTCTGAATTCATTCTCTATAAAAGTGAAGATGGCAAAATCAAGATTGAAGTTCGAATTCAAAATGAAACCATCTGGCTTTCAATTAATCAGATGGCCGAATTGTTTCAGGTGGATAAATCGGGGATCAGCAGACACCTGAAGAACATCTTCGCAACCGGCGAGCTTTCGCGGAATTCAGTTGTTGCAAATTTTGCAACAACTGCAAGTGATGGAAAGACCTATCAAGTCGAGCACTACTCCCTCGATGCAATTATTTCGGTCGGTTATCGTGTTAATAGCATCCGTGGAACGCAATTTCGAATCTGGGCGACCGAACGCCTGAAAGAATACATAATAAAAGGGTTTACTCTCGATGATGAAAGATTGAAACGTGCCGGCGGCGGTAATTATTTTGATGAATTACTTGCCAGGATACGCGATATCCGCTCGTCTGAAAAAGTTTTCTGGCGCAAGGTGCTCGATATTTATTCTACAAGCATAGACTATAATCCTGATTCTGAAGAGTCACGAATTTTTTTTGCCACCATTCAAAATAAAATGCACTGGGCGGCTCATGGTCAGACTGCCGCCGAGATAATCTTCAATCGTGCCGATGCAGCCAAAGACAATATGGGACTAACGAACTGGCTTGGGTCTAAAATCAGAAAGAACGAAGTGTGCGTAGCCAAAAATTACCTTACTCAAGAAGAATTGGATATATTAAACAGGATAGTAACCGCTTATCTTGAATTTGCTGAAATTCAGGCGCTCAATCGCAAACCTATGTACATGAAAGACTGGATCGCCAAACTTGATGACTTTTTGAAACTTTCCGGAAGACAGATATTGACCGATGCCGGAAAGGTCAGCCATGAATTAGCCGCTCAAAAGGCGTTTAAGGAGTTCGAAGAGTTTCATGCCAGACAGCTCGATGAGCCGACCGGCGTCGAAAAAGATTTTGTCGAAGCCGAAAAAAAGATTAAACATTTAGATCATGATAGGAAGAAAAAAGGAAATTAAAAATATTCAGTAGCGATCATTATGAAGCGACAGGCTTTGAAGTGTGCAGCCTTATTATTTATGCTTTTATTTTCATTTTATTACATGGCTTCCGGCGTCGCGCTCGCGGCCGGTAAGAACGACGCCGGCTTTAAATTATATAAAGGCGCGTGGTTCGACATAATGTATCCCGCCGGCTTTACCGTCAGGCCTTCGATAAAATCCAGGACCAGCGCCGAAGGATACGACAGCGCGTTCTTCGTCTCGCCCGACGGAAAAGTAGAATTTTATATATCTTCGCCTCAGTGGCGGGGCAGCAACGACGATATCGCGCGCGACGAAAAGACCGAGAAGAAGGTTGAGGAAGAGATCCAGAAGAATAAAGGCCGCAAAGTGACATTTTATACAATAGCCGCTAAAAACGGCAGCTACACGCGCACTTATCAGCATACCACCGAAAACGATGGAACGGTAGAATGGGTGATCGGAATCAAATACGCGGGCCAGAAGGATTATGCGAGGTATAAAAGCGAATACTTAAAGTTTAAGGGATCGCTGAAACAGTATGCCGACGGGTTATGAGGCTATTGGTGGGGTCGATCCGCTGGCTGGGGCGGGCTGAACGGCGCCTGCGTTTGCGAAGCTGCTTATAGCCTTGAATGGGGTGCTTCGAGGCCGCGAAGCGGACTCGAACTAAAGAAAGAACAAAAACCATAACCCCGAAGGCTAGAGAAAATGCGAGAACAATTCGGCAGAAACGTCAAGACGAAACATTATAGCAGACGCTCGTCGAGTTCGCGATCGAACTTCCGGAAAAGGACGATAAAAAAACTATATGGCTGCGTGTAGACTCCAAATGCCCGACCGGAATTCTTGCTTTTTACTGCTGATTATGGTAAAATACAATTAAGCGAGGCTCGCTTAACTTGAAAAGATTAACAAAAATATTAGACCATAAATAAGAGGTAACCAAACCATGAAAATTATATCAGTAATTCCACTTGAAGGCTATAAAATTCAAGTTCGGTTCGAAGACGGCATCGAGGGCGTTGCCGATCTTTCCCCGCTCGTCGGCCGCGGAGTATTTGCACGCTTCGCCGAAGCCGCTTATTTCAATCAGGCATTCATCAATCCTGAAACCGATACTGTAACATGGCCTGGTAATCTTGATATCTGCCCTGATTCGCTTTACGAAGAAATAACGGGTAAAAAGATTTTTGGAGTTTCCGCCGATGAAAGAAGGACGGCATAAATTGTCAGAAATATCGCGCTTTTTTGGTATTATCATTTCTATGTATCATAACGAGCATAATCCGCCGCACTTTCACGCAAAATATAACGAATTCGTGGCGCTCATATCGATTGATTCTTTAAGCCTCCTTTCCGGGTTTCTCCCACCGCGTGTTATGGGACTTGTCATCGAATGGGCCGCGATCAACCGTGACGCCCTTTCAAAACAATGGGAAAAAGGCCTCAGACACGAAGAATTTGAAAAATTGGAGCCTTTAAAATAGACTGTTCGAAGAAGGGAAAAAACCGCCTCAATACAGAGAAGTCGGCAATTTTATTGAATTGACGATCAATTCTTCTGAATTGAAGCCGCAGGTCAAAGATTTTCTGAAGAGGTCTTATGAGCGCGGAATGGATTTTGACATTGATCACCTCATCATCATTCATTACCTTCTCAGACATCGTGAAATGGATTCCAGGACGGCGGCTCGCGTGTGCCAGCGCTCGATCGAGTCCGCGAAAGAAATTCTCGGATATATGGAAAATGATTTGAGAATACTTGAATCCGGCGACGGTAAAAGAAAGATATATATGCTTTCGAAGCCCGTTTATAATGAATTGTTAGACTCGTCGGATTATCACCGCGACATGAAACTTGATGACGAAAGTATAAAAGTCAGGATACTTGCCATACTTAAAAAAGGGCCTTTAACCAACGCACAGGTCCGCCAGATAACCGGAAAAGACCGGTTCCAGGTTATTAAGCTCATGAAAGAACTCGAAAATGATGGCGTAAAAATATCTAAACAGGGCCGTAATTCTTATTACTACATCTGATTAAATGTGATTTTTAACGATTAATTTTTTGTGTTTTTAAATAAATGTGATTTTTAACAATTAATTGTTAAAACTATTGATAACAGCAGATAATAAATGTTACCCCCGCTCCACGAAAGGACCAAATGCAATTACTGAAAAGCGACTCTTCACATAAAAGGACATCGAAATTCGGCGATTTTGAACTGATACCCGACGGCGGACGGCGAAATATCAGGCGTCGGCAAGTGAGTGAATTCGCCGATAATTACATGCCGGGCTGGACGACGCCTTCGTTTGCGAAGCTGCTTATAGCCGTGAATGGGGCGCTTCGAGGCCGCGAAGCGGACTCGAACTGAAGAAAAAAGAATGATAAAATCCGATGCGCTCTATCAGGCCCGTTTTTTCAGGTTATCCAGATGGTATTTTATGCCGTTCTGGCTGATACAGATAATGTCCGCGAGCTCTTTGATCGTCATGACTTCGAAAGACATAATAACTCTTGCTATGCTGCTTTTCTGGGTTTTAATTTTATAATTAATTCCATATCGAGCGCGTCGGCTATTTTATTCAAGGTTTCGATCGTCGCCTTTTTTATGCCGCCTTTTTCCAATCTTGATAAAGCGGGCTGCTTGGTTCCTATTTTTTCGGCCAGTTCGGTTTGAGTCATACCCATAGTTTCGCGCGCTTTTATAATTTCTTCTAATAATTCAAATTCATTATCCAGGTTGGTCCAGCACTTTTTAAATTTTGGACTTTGCATCTTTTTGTCTATAAGCTGCTGTAAAGTTCTGCCTCGCATCGAGAGCACCTCCTTAAAAAGTCATCCATTCGTTTTTGAACTATTTTTATATCTTCCGGCGGAGTTTTTTTAGCCTTTTTAATAAAACCATGTAGTAATACGAAGCACTTTCCCGTATATGTAAAATATAAAATTCTAATTTCGCAGGTGACCTCAAGCGATATGAAAAACTTGAAATCGCAAAATGCGACCTCAAGTTGGGTCGGAAGACTTTATTTGCCTTATGTTTTTACTGAACAGGGCGTTTATCCGGCTGCTCTTCTGACAAGCATCAGTGAGCGCTAGTTAATAAGCTTTCTGATCTCTTCTTCGGGCAGGCCGGAATACTTTATAACGGTATTAATATCTACGCCGTCATGGAGCATCTGGCGGGCCATTTCAATCTTACCTTTAATTTCGCCTTTGGCTTCGCCTCTAGCTTCGCCCCTGGCTTCCGCATCCCGCCGCGCCTCTTCAAGCCGGGACGCTTCGTCTATCGACGCCTTGCGCCTGAAGTCGATCAGTTCCTTCACATAATTATCCGCGACCGCGTGTCTGTAAGCTTCTATGGCCATGACGATCTCCTCCTCGGTTTTGAGCGCATCCGGTATCGGCGCCAGTCGGTCCTGATACAACTCGCTGAATTTCAGCAGATAAAGCCATTTCTCGAACTTTGTCATCTCTTTATAGGGTTTCTCTTTATCGTATTTGGTAAGTTCAATATAATGCAGCTCCAGCTTGTCCGTCAGCAAGGCGCCGCTTTTTATGTTAGTCAGGCGGAATGTGTTATGCAGATCAGGCGTGTAGTCGAATAAAACAAAATCAGTTATCGATATGCCGATGGTCGTCGCCAGATCCTGATAGCGTCCGCCCGTTTCAAGTTGGTCGCCGAACAGTTTCGCCAGATAATATACCGTGCGGACTATATAATCCTTCGCCGGCTTCAACTGGACTTCTATGTTATAACGCGTTCCCTGACCGTCGACAGCTTTTATATCGAGTATCGAGTGCTTTTCTTTTACGGTTTCCCTGTCTATGTTCGGGTTGAGTATCGTTATGTCCGCTATCGCTGTCGGGCCGCTATAGCCGAGGAGCGCATTCAGAAGCGCGATCAGGATGCGCTTGTTCTCATCCTTCGCGAAGACGATCTTGAATATGATGTCGTTGATTATGCTGTATGTCAAAGGCTTTTCCTCGCTTTTGAATGTTAATCGCCGGGCTTTCTTATGCCGATTATATTATACCACATCCCGCCGCTTTTTGCAAGGTTCTCACCTGTGTCGCGCCTCTATATCCCCGCCTCCAATACACACTGAAAAAGATACTCCGATGATGATCTTTTCGGCCGTGCAGTTGCTGAGCGACAGATTAATACCGCTGAATTTTTCATAAAAGCTTTCGAGGAATTCAGTTGTTGCAAATTTTGCATCAACTGCAAGTGACGGAAAAAATCAATCTGGAGAAGTTCGAAGGAGATTTGGGCTTGATATGTATTATAAAAACTGTTGTTTTCGTTCATTTTCGCTCAGGAGTTTTTCGCGGTTATGGTTTCAATGGTTGAAGCCGAAAAATGGCATTTTTCAGGCTATAAAAGTCATTTTTGGGCTGTTTTTGTATTTTCGTTCATTTTCGAATGGTATTTTGAAAAATTATTTACGTCCTAATGATATGATTTTTTTTAGGCCGCAATTTGCGGCCTTAAAAACCGAAAAAAATTCTCGTCACAAATTTTTTTCACAGATTGTTTATACGTCCGCCGTTTCGAGGCCGCGAAGCGGACTCGAACTGAATAAAAAAGAAAACTTGGCAGGTCGCGGCAAATTGAAAACTCAGGCAGGCCTTATCGATATGCTTAATCCAAGCGAATTTATAAGGCTCATCAAATTTGAAAAGCGCGGGTTTCCGTTTTCGGAGAGCATGCGGTACATATTTTCGCGGTTGAGATGGGCCTTCCTGGCGATCTTGCTCATACCCTGAGCCTCCACGACGTTTTTCAGGGCTGTAAGAAACGCGGTTTCGTCGTTTTTCTCGAGCGCGGCGTTGAGATATTCGGCCGCGAATTCCATGTCTTTTAATTGTTCCAGCAAAAATT
>CAYTCW010000040.1:2156-32676 GCA_964436235.1 uncultured bacterium | reverse complement strand
TCAGATGCACCGTCGGAAACGAGTTCGATAAAAAAGACTTCCATTTTATCAATTCTTATTTTCCCGATATCAAACTGCAGCAGTATAGAAATTTAAACTCATAATTTTTTTAAGGCCGCTAAGGCCGCTAAGAACGCGACTGGGGAGAAGAAAGGACTAATAGCCCTCTCTTCTCCCCAGTGCCCCCTTTACTCTCCCTGAATATAATATTTGACATAATTTAATTTAATTGATATAATTTGCCTTATTTAACGGCAGAATTAGTGTCAGGCGGCATTTATTTCATTAATATAGAGCGTTGCGACTATGCACTACACACTGTCAGTTATGCACTATAAAAGAAGGGTAGGTATTTTTATGCATGATATTAAAGGCGGGCGGCACACATTAGCGATACACGGAGGTCAGGTTGTCGATCCGTTATATGGCGCGGTGTCCGTTCCGATTTATCAAACTTCTACTTTCGCGTTTTTATCGGCTGAGGACGGCGCGGGTAAGTTTGCCGGCGAGATAGAAGGTTATAAATATACGCGGCTCGGCAATCCGACCGTTAAGGCGCTCGAGGATTCGGTCGCCGTTTTGGAAAACGGTTACGCGGGTCTGGCTACGGCTTCGGGTATGGCGGCTATCACGGCGGTTTATATGACTTTTCTGTCTAAAGATTCTCATATAATTTCGACTGACGCGGTTTACGGTCCTTCGCGCATCGTTATTGAAAAGCAGTTTTCGCGTTTCGGCGTCGAATCCACCTATATAGACACTGCTAATTTAGGGCTTATCAAAAAATCCATCAAGAAAAACACTAAAATGTTATATATCGAAACTCCTGCAAATCCTACACTTTCGCTCACCGACATAGCCGAATGTGCTAAGATAGCGCGTGAGCATAATCTCGTTCTTGTAGTCGATAATACTTTTATGGGTCCTCATTATCAGAGGCCGATAGATATGGGCGCGGATGTAGTGGTTCATTCGATGACTAAATCGCTTAACGGTCATTCGGACGTGGTAGCGGGAATGATAGTCACTAAAAATAAAGAGTTGTACAAGCAGATACAGGCCGTTCATTTTTCGACGGGCGGCACTATCGATCCTAATCAGGCGTGGCTCGTTCTGCGCGGCATTAAAACGATGCCTCTGCGCGTCGAAAAAAGTTCTGAAAACGCTATGGAAGTGGCTAAATTTTTAGAAAGCCATCCTAAAGTAAAATGGGTTAAATATCCGGGATTAAAATCGCATCCGCAGTATGAACTCGCTAAAAAACAGATGGGCGGATTCGGCGCCATGATATGTTTTGAGGTCGAAGGCGGCATCGAAGGCGGGCGCACCGTTATGAATAATGTAAAACTTTCTACGCTGGCGGTTTCTCTCGGCGGTATTGAAAGTCTTATACAGCATCCTGCGTCGATGACTCATGCGGGCGTTTCGAAAGAAAACCGTAAAGAAGCCGGCATTACGGACGGCATGATACGCTTTTCGGTAGGCTGTGAGGACTGTCGTGATATAATCGCCGATTTAGACGGCGCATTGAACAATATAACCGTCGTTAAAGCGGCGGGGTCTAAAACAATGTCGAAGTCGAAAAAATAAAAATAATGCTAAGCGGCGTAATATTATCGGATTAAAGGAGCGGATATGATGTTTAAAAAATCGGATGAATTTTCGGGCGGGAATTTAACGATCAAAAAGTCTATATCTATATCGTTTTTAGCTTTAGTTATTTTCATTTTAATAGGTATTGCAGGTCTGTTTATTTATTGTCCGGTTTCAGCCGCGCAGGAAAAATCAGCTTATCCATCCGATTATCCGGGCCGCGGCGGGCGGGTTGAATACAGTATGCCGCCTTACGATTACTCCGATTATTATATCAACGCTTCTAGTATAGCGAGGGTAACCGTTTTAATAGACGGTTCTCGCGCTAAAATTTACAGCCACGGGGGCCAATACTTTATAGAAGGCCGTATGGGCCGCAATTATACGCTTTTAGTAACTAACCGCGTTAACCGCCGCATAAAAGTTTCGGCGGCGGTTGACGGGCTCGACGTAATAGACGGGCGCAGGGCTTCATACGACAAGCCCGGTTATATTATTAACCCTTATTCTAACGCTAATATCAAAGGCTGGAGAATATCGGACGGCGAAGTGGCATCGTTTAAATTCGGCCCGATAAGTGAATCTTACGCGATGAAAATGGATTCGCCTTCCGAGATCGGCGTAATTTCATTCGGCTTTTTTACGGAGAGGCGTGCTGACGTTTATATTGAGGATTATAACTTCGTAAAGTACAGAAATGAAGGCGGCGTTTTTAAAGCCGGGCGTGCTCCGGCGGCTGGCGCAGCGGAATCAAAAAAAGCGCCGGCCGATTCATCTTCGAAAGTGATGGCTGAATCCGTGCAGTCGATAGGCACCGAATTCGGCGACAGGCGCGACTCTCGCGTGAGCCATACCACATTTGACGCCGAAACTTCTTATCCGCAGGCGGTAGTGAAAATCAATTACGCATCTTATGAAGACCTTGTCAGGCGCGGTATAATCGGCGGCGGCGACGTAATAATACAGGATTATAATCCGCCGGTCCGTAAATATGAAAAAGACGGCCTTTATTCGAGGCCGCCTGAAGACTGGCGCAAATAATTTTATCGAAGCGATAAGAAAAGATTAAAATCGACAAATTATAAATTATAAATATATATTAATATCAAATAATAACTAATGGTATCGAGCGGTCATAAAAGTATTTTTTGACCGCTTCGATTTTTTCTGGCAGCGCGATATATTGGTTAGATTTTACCTTCATTATGACATTCGATGTAAAGTGAGGGTCTTTTTCTATTTCGGTTAATTTTTCCGGGGCCGCCGAAAACCCTATGAGAACGCATTTAGTTTCGCTCATTACCGCCACCGAAAGGTACCAGTCGGATACGCATTTGATAACGTTTTCGGGAGCGTCGCCCCTGACGGTTTTTTGAATAAAATTTTTAAAATCGCTAAAGCACATTCCGAGCTTGATGGAACGGATTATGGTTTCTTTAGTGATTTCGAAGGTGAAGATATTATCGAATGAAAGAAGATTAGAAAAGCATAATATTTTAATATATTGTCCGATATCGAGATTTTCGCATATCAGCTTAAAATCGGGCGTTAGTGAAGCAGAGCGCCGCGCGGGTTTTTTTTTCGCGGCCATATCGGATGCCAATGATTCGAGCGACGGAAATAAAACGCTGAAAACTTTTTCGCCGAATGGCGATAATTTAAGGTAAACCGGCTGCATATTAGAGTATATTACTTCGCAGACGCCGGCGCATAAAAGGTATTTGACGGCGGTATCTATTTCTCCCGCCGGCCGCGCGCACGCTTTTAAATTGTAGTAAAGGTCGGCCTTCAACTTTTTAACGAGGCCTTCCATTAATTCGGGTTTATCGCCGGTAACGCTTTCTTTGATAAATCGCTGCGCGCATACTGCGAGCCAGTCGGTTTCGCAGCAGGGATCGAGTTTAGAAAAAAGTCCGGGGACGGGCGAATTTTTTTTAATATCGCTTAAAAGCTCGGATGAGTCGATAAATTTGCGTATGGTATCGAGCATAGGAAATTTACCGCGCATATCTTTGACGGCCGTTTCGAAAAGTTCGGCGGCGGGGGCTGTTTGTGTAATATCGCGCGCTATGGCTAAATATAAGAATTTAATGAAATAGAAATAAGGGTCGAGATAAACGCGCGACATTTTAAATGAATATTGGAAATCTGGCAGAACCGTTATATATTCTTTGATTTCGATATTTTCGGTTTTGGCGGCACCCTGCCGCGGTGAAAAGTATCTGAAAAAAATCTGGAATATTTCGTCTGATACGGCAAAGTAATCTTTTTTTATATTGAAAATGAATCCGCATCTTCTGAAATCTTCGATTTTTTTGAGATTATCTTCGCCTTCGACGCGTATGAGGCCGTTAAGCGGGTTTGACATTATGAGCGTTTCAAAGTAGTTTTCCAGATCGCTGGTAAAATTATTGCGCATGAAACTTTTAAGGTTTTCGGTATCGGAAAAATATTCGACAATTTTTTTGCAGAATATGCGCTTCTGTCCGGCGTCAAAAATATGTTTTATAGTTTTGCTCTGGTTATAAAATCTAATTATTTCAGCGTAGTTATTATTGTTTAACGCTAATATCAAATCGTTTAGTTCCATATATTTATTACACCCTGTATCGATCGTATTGATTGCATTGTATAGTATAGGTATCGTGTCATAATCGTGTCGTATTGTATTTTTTTTGGCCGATTATATTTACTGGCCTGAATTTTTGAAATTGATCCTGTTGATAATATTATCCCTTTCGATTTTAACGGGGCTTTGAGGATTTATTTTGAGAGCTTTCTCGTAGCTTTCGAGAGCATTTTCGAATTTAGAAAGCGTTTTTAATATATTGCCCCTGTCGGACCAGGCGCGTTCGTTCAAAGGGTTAAATTTGATAACCCGGTCGAGGCATTCGACGGCTTCTTCGTAGCGGCCCGTGCAGGTGAGAGTTTTGGCCATGTCGCAAAGGGTGTCGGTATCTTCGGGTTCTATTACGAGTGCGTTTTTGAAGCATTTGATGGCTTCTTCGAATTTATGCGCCACGCAGGAAACCGTTCCCAGCTCGTGCAGCGCGAGACCTCTTAAATGCCAGGTCATTCTGCTGCGGTTATCTATTGAAAGCGCGCGGTCGTAACATTTGACGGCCTGTTGATAACTTGCGCACTTATGGAGCGCGTGCCCCTTTTTAAGCCATGCGTAAAGGTCGTCGGATTTAATCTCGATGGCCTGGTCGTAGCACTTGATAGCTTCTTCGTTGCGGCCGGTTTTGATAAGGGCAGCGCCTTTTTCATGCAATATTTCGATATCATCCGGCGCGAGCGCCAGGGCGGCGTTAAAACAGCTTATTGCTTCGCCGCATCTGTTAATTTTAGACAGCACAAGCCCTTTATGAAAGATGGCGTTAGTGAACGAATTATCGCATTTGACGGCGCGGTCGAAGCAATATAAAGCCTCGTCATATTCGCCCATTTCTGAGAGCACCACGCCTTTCATATAAGCTAAGTCGGCGTATTGCGTGTCGCATTCGAGATAGGAGCATAATTCGGGATTATTGAGTTTTTCGACGCACATATTTTTATAATCGAGCGCGGCTTGATTGTTCGGATCTATGCCCAGCGCGCGTTCGAAACATTTTATGGCGTCCATATCGCGGCCGAAAACGCTTAAATTAAGGCCGAGCTCGATCCAGCTGTCGCAAGCTCCGCCGATTGCGGGCGAATAAATGGCTGTATTATTGGCGGTTTGATTCATGAAATTATGCATATAGTTATACTTTATACTTTACGCTTTTACTTAATATTCACTTAATACTTGATTCATACCTGCTTTATTAAATTACATTCTGCTGTTATTCGTTTTTTGAATATCTGTCCTGCTGCTTTTTCATTCCGTCGGTGAAATCGCCTATGACCTTGCCGAGGTGCTCCATATATTTCATCATTTTATCGTCGTCGATAACTTTCTTTTCGTTGCGCGCCATGGTTTCGTCGAGAATGCCTTCTATCTGGACATTCATGGTTTCGGTCGTTTTGTCGGCTAAATAATTGAGAGTGGAGTCGATTCTTGAAAAGCCTTTTATTTCGAGGGCCGTTTCCATGATTTGATATATGCCGGTAAAAACTTCTTTTAAATTATCTATTTTTTCGGCAGTTTTTATCTTTGACTGAGTAAGAGCGTCTATAGCCTGGTAAAAGCCGCGCGCATGGTGGCGGACGAGATTAATTGCCTCGGAGGCATTTTTAACTATTTCAAAATAGCTGGTTTCGTTTAATTTGGCCTGGTCGAGTTCGCGGCCGAGGCCCGTTTTTTCTTCTTCGAGTTTAGGGCGTTCGGTTTCGTTCGCTTCGCGCAGGCGCCTGTCGATATCTTCGATAGCGCGGGATATGCGCTTGACTTCTTCGCGCCAGTGCTCGTATTTAGGTTGATTGTCGTTTAATTTTTCGACTATTACCTTTTCTTTCTGGGTGAGAGCCGAATACATTTCGGCGTTTTTAGCTATCTGCTGGTTCAGCGATTCAACGGTGCCGTTCGCGTAAGCTAAAACCGTCTGCATCGAGCCGGCTATATTCTGGTTTTTAATGCGGTCGAGCCTGCTTGCGTTGGCCCACTTCGAGGCGCCTATCATGAACCAGAATTTTTCGAGGCCCTGGAAATCTTTTGAAGTAGCTACCTTGCGTCCGAGATTTTCGAGCTCGCCGGTTAATTCTTCTATTAGATCCTGCATGTCATGCTGATATTCCTGCCCCTGAACTATGGCGTTGTCGAGCGCCTTTAATTCGCCGACGTTAAATTTTTTGCCGGTTTTGGCCATATTTTTTACTTTATCTTCCGAGAGCATGTCGTCTAACTTACTTTCGTACTGTTTGCGTGAATCGTCGAAAGTCCTTTTAAGCTCGACTGTTTTTTGCTGCATTTTATCTATTTTTTGTTTATGCGATTTAAGAAAATCTTCAGCTATGCCGGCCATGTTTTTACCTCCGTGACAATCGTCAGAATTTTATATTAAAATTTAAAATAATTATACTTGATAGCTGATATAAAGTCAAGGTATTTTCGCTCTTTTGTTATATATATAATATATAGGACGGCGAGCTATAATGATATCGATTTAAAAACCGATATATAAGGCATGGAATTGTATTTTTCAATTATAAGCCGCATAAATATTATGAAATCAGCGTTCGCGATTATCGTATGCGCAGCCGCGCTATTTTATGCGTCCGGCCCGTCCGCGGTTTTTGCCCTTGAAATCAGCGACGGCTTAGCTCTCGACGGAAGTAAAGTGATATCTTATAAAATGTCGAGTAACTCGGTCGAAAATAACCGCGTCGATCAGAATTTAAAGATCAATTTAAAGGGAAATATAAATGAAAAATTAGTCACCGACCTTAAAATCGATGATTCACTCACCGATAAGGTCGAAAAAATGTACTTTGAATACAACGATAAAAAAATGAATATGGTATTAGGCGATATCAATTTTTCGCCCGTAACCCGTTTCGGCCTTAATGAAAAGAAAATGCGCGGATTTATGGCCAATTTTAACGAGTTAAGTTCGAATAAAGATAACAATCTGACCCTTCTTTATGCCTTTGAAAACGGGCGGCCCGAAAAAGACGTTTTTATGGGCGAGGGCCGCATGGGGCCTTTTAAACTTTCGGGCGACAGGCTTATTGCTCAGTCAGACCGGGTTTATATCGACGCCGTGCTTAAAAGCCGCAATATGGATTACGGCATAGATTACGATAATGGAATATTGACCTTTAACGAAGAAGTGCCCCTTGGCGCGGAAATCAGCGTATTATATTCAACACAGACAGGTTTTGACAATTTAAACCGTCACTCTTTCGGCGCTTTTGCCGAAAACGGCATCAGCAGGCTCGGCGTTACTAAAATAGGTTTTGTGCGCACGGAGGAGGAGCTTCAAAACAGCTTCGTCGCGTCAAAGGCGCGTACCGAGTTTAATCTGAATCAGGATTTCAAGCTGAATGAAAAACTTACGACTAACCTGGAATACTCCCGTTCGTTTAAAGATTCCCTCGATTCCGATGGCGCAAATGACAGAGACGGCGCGGCGGTCGCTATGAGCACAAAATTCGCGGCCCGTCATTTCGACACTAACTTTAAATTTTCGAGCGTCGAAGCGGCCTATACTCCTTATCACAACGGCTATATCCGCACCGGTAAAAAAAGCGAGCTCTACTTCGATCTTCATCCGGGCGGCGCTTCCGAAGTTTTAAATAAATTGAACGGCACTTTCGGCATTTCAAAAGCCGCTCCGAACGATTTTATGCAAAACACCGTCTCAGGCAATGAAGATAAGGTTTTCGGCAAATTTTTATATAATTTCAACGATAAATTGACTATGAACACCAATTATGCAAACAGTCCGTCAGGCGAAATCAATGATATCAAATTAAATGCCCGCTCCTCTAAAGTGAATATTGAAAACGGGCTATCACGGCAGACTTCTAACGGCGGCGCGGACGAATTAAAAAGCCTTTCATTTCGTGCGGCGAGCTTTCCGGTAAATAAAAACGTATATTTTGTCGAATATAATGACAGCAGTTTAACTTCTTATTCGAAGGTTAAAGATGAAAATAACGATTTCAATTTTAAACTGAAAAGAAAGATAAACGGCGACCTTTCATTAGGATATTCGCTGATTGACATGAACCGTAAAAATATGGCGGAGGCCGAATCGAAAGCAGTTGAAAATAGAATGATGCTCGATTATAACTATAGCGGCGATCTTTGCCTTTCGGCGCAGGCCGCGCTTCGAGACGAAGAGCGCAGTTACGCCTACGAGCCCCGCGCGGAGCTTAAAAGCGCGCTTTTCGGCGCGAAATACACTCCCGTCGATTTCGTTAAACTGCTTATTAAGCGTGAGGTGTGGGATTCGAGCATGGTCAGCCGGGGCGTTAATTTCACCAAGATCGAAGACTCGGCAAAAGTTATAATAGCCTGGCCCGACAGGCCTTATTCGCTTGAACTTAAAAACTATATTAAAACTCCCGAATATGATTTCGATTCGGGCGCGCTGCGCGGCAGGCAGATAAGCAATGCGGCCCGGCTCGATATAAAGGCGGGCTCTAAATTTAAGCTGTGCTCGCAGGTTTCGCAGAGCGTCGAGCAGAATTCACTGAGCCCTACGATAAATACGGTGAGGCAGGAAGTTAAATATAAAATGAACGACGATATGGATTTTTTCTTTAATATAGAGCGCGAAAGGTCGTTTATATCGAGTATAAATTCTATTTTCAGACTCGAGGCGAAACTTTGATTTTATATCGCGGTTTCGTTATTGATTTTGCGTCTTGAGATTTTTTAATAAAGGATGATCATCAAATGAATATTAACGCGGATAATGAGTACAATTTAAGCAACGATAATACTATAAAAATAAGAGCGGATATTAAATTACGCGGCGCCAATTCGATTGCGCCGGCGAAGATTTTCACGTTGCGGCCCGTTTATTCGGTCATAAAGTTTTTATTTAAGGCGTTTGCGATATCGGCTGCGGCGGTTATATTGTTAATATGCTCCGCCGCAAATTGTTTCGCTCAGACGGCGCCCGGCCCGGGAAACGCTTCTATAAGCCCTTCTCGCGTTCTGACGGGCGCGCTTACCAATATTTCATTCGGAATTTCCTATGACGGCCCCGATTCAATTTATGAAGTGCAGATAAGCATTCCGCATAGCTGGAGGTTTACGCCCGATTTTGAAAACGTGGTGATAGAAGGGGCTGGAATGCAGTTAGCCTCGGTTTATAAGATAGAAGGCGCGGGGTATCAAAATAAAGAATATGTGGTAAGGGTGGCCGGCTGCTCTATAACTTCGGGGAAAACCGGTCAGATATCGCTTGTAAACCTCGGCGCGCCCATGTTTATAGCTTCGTCACAATCGTCTTTGAATAAATTTAATATCAAGACGCGGATAATAAATACCGCAGCAGCCGATATAGCCTCGAGCCCCGTGTGTGAGACTTATAATCCTAACGCTTATTCACCTTCGCTATTAATAAACGAGGCGGCTTCTAAAATAGGCGCTTCGGGAGATTTTATCGAAATATACTGCCGCGACGACGGCAATTTCGGAAACGGCGTCGATTTAAACGGCTGGCAGATAGCCGATCTCGCGCAGACGACTTCAGATAAAACATTCGGCCCGCTGATTATTAAGACTGGAAATTATCTGTCGTTAAAATATAATTCAAATCAGGCCGACGATATTTTTCCATCGCTTAATTCGCTTAATACTTACAGCGCAAAAACAGGCATAAACGACGACGGGTTCATGATGGTGATAAAAAACCCGTCCGATCAGATAACCGACGCGCTTGTCTGCGCCGCTTCTACCTACGATTTGAATTATAATAACATGGCCTATCTTAATTCGAAAAAACAATGGCAGGGCATGGATAGAAAATCCGCCGTGGATATAGATTCTCTACAGGCCGGCTATTCGGTCGCCCGTATTCCCGATTTAGCCGATAGTAATAATAAATCTGATTTTTCGTTGATGAATTACCAGACGCCCCTTAAGTACAACGGCAATCTCGGTATCAACGCCAAAATACTCATAAATGAATTCAAGGCGGCTTCAACCAATAACGATTTTATCGAGTTATATGTAGCTGACGACGGCTCTGGCGGGGGCGGAACGGACCTTGCCGGCTATGAAATCTCCGACGGCATAAACTTTAAATATATTTGCCCTCAGGATTCAATAGCGCGTACGAACGATTATATAGTCATTAATTTCAATTCTTCTTCATCCGGGGTGGTGTCGAAAAACTCCAATACCATAAATATTTCATCCACGGCCACTGGAATTTCAAAGGTATTCGGCGCGCTTACCGTTAAAAACTCCGCGCTTAAGATATTAGACGCGGTTTGCTATTCATCAGGCCCTATAGTCAATGAATCGCACAGGCTGTTACTGAAAGAATTAGTTTCGGGCGGCCATATAATCGACATGGCGCCGCCGCTTTTATATGATGACAACGACTGCGTTTCAATTAAAAATCTTGCTCTGAACTCATCATTCGGCCGTAACGATAAAAGCGTAGATACCAATTCGCAGACAGATTTTATTAATTTCATAAATCCGACTCCCGGCAAGCCCAATATAGCCGCAGGTCTCCCGATCGCCCTTACCTGCGATCAAAGCGGCGATATAATATACGCGGCCGCCGATTCGGAATTAAAAATAAATCTTCGCGCCGTTGACGTTAACGGCGAAACCGCATTAGTATCATCTAATATTATAAGCGTTACTTCCGATTCGCAGGGCACTATGTTTTCAGAGGACGGCATAAATTATTATTCTAAATTAGAGCCTACTTTAAGATACGGCCAGAAAAGAATTTTTATTAAAGACTCCGTGCCGGGAACTAAAATAATAACTTTTCGTGAAAAATTCGACGAGCGTTTGACTTATAAATTGAAATTCGTCGTCAGCGGGGCTTATCCGGTCCAGATAAATGAAATAATGTATTATCCGCCTCCGGATATAGTTAAAAACCCTTCAGATCTTCAATGGGTCGAATTGCATAACAATTCCTCGTCGCGAAAGGATATATCCGGTCATAAAATTAAATGCGGCCGGCTCACTTATACTTTCGCCCAGAATACCATAATCGAAGGCTATTCGTTTATAGTTGTGACTTCCCGCCTGCTTAAATCATCTTATCGCGAAGAAGCGTCGTTTGCCGATATTTACGGCAATAAAGACGGTGAATGGACCGCTAAAGACGGCTTTACCGCCTTAGATGCGGGCGATTTCCGCATATCGTCGTCGGGCGGCCGGATAGCGTTTACGACGGCTGACGATATCGAAGTATCGGTGTTGGAATATAACAGCTCTTCAGGCGGAAAAGCCGATGGTATGACTCTTGAAAAGGCCGTTCAGACGGTCTATTCGATAGGCGATTCTGAAGTGGATAGATATAATTTTTATAAGAGCTCGAAGCAGTACGGAACGCCCGGCCAGACCAACTCTAAAAATCAAAACTCTTCATCTTCGCTTAGCTTAGAACATATAGCGGTAAGCGAAGCGGTGGTAAATCAGCCTTTAATGATATACGCGAAGGTCAGCGGTGCTGATATTATCGAAGTTGGATACCGCAACAGCGCCGTAGGCGGTATTTATACATTTATACCGATGAAAAAAATAGATAATACAAGCGTTTATAGAACTATAATTCCCGGGATATCAGTGAGCCTTTCAGGACTCGACTATTATATACGCGTGCTCGATTTCAACAAAGAAGCTGCGTATTCGCCTTCAGGCGGGCCCGATTCGCCCCATAAGGTAAAGGTCATTGATAACGCACCGAAAATAAGATTAACTACACCGGTCCAGTCCGTAGCGCCTGCCGAAAGTTTTTTCGTAGATGTTTATTTAGAAAACGCGCCCGGCATATCTAATTTATCGTTCGATTTATTTTATAACGCCTCATATTTAACCGTAGAAGACCTTGATTTAGTCAGGCCTGGCATTCAGATAGCGTCAGGTAGTCTGTTCGGCGCGCATTATTGTGAGATCAACGAGGTCAATTCATCTGAAGGTAAGATAAGTTTTAAATTGATCGACGAGACTGCATCAGCCGGCCCGGCAGGTCAGGCGGCGCGTATCAAGTTTAAAAGCGTTTCAAATTATGGTGCGGTTTATCCTGAGTTCGTCAATCTTACCTTTAAAAATGTAGTTGTGTCTTCATCAGCCGATGTTAATGTGTTCGATGATAAAATCAAGATCGGCGATAAGGCGTCTGCGGTCGTCGGTATCAAGGGCGGAACGGTCGGCGGCGAGAACCAGGCTAAATTAATAATTCCGGCGGGCGCGGTTAAAACCGATACCGCTTTCAGCATTAAAAAGCTCATTAAAAGTGAAATACCGCCGACAAATATAATAGATAATATGAACGGCATACATTCGCTTGAAGTAGCGTATGAGTTTCAGCCTTACGGTTTTAAGTTCCAGAAGCCGGTAGTGGTCGAAATACCTTATACAGCGGCGGAATTAGCCGCAGGCGGCTTAGATGATTCGAAAAATATCAAGATTTATTTTTATAATACCGCCCATCTTGCCTATGAAAGAATAGGCGGTACGCTGTCTTCAAATAAAATAAGCGCTAAGGTGAACGATCTCGCTCTTTATATGCTCGTTAATGATCAGTCGAAAAGCGAGTTCGATTTAAAGGATATTTTCGTTTCGCCCAACCCTTTTTCGCCTAATGGCAACGGCTGGAACGACAGCACTTTTATAAATTACACGACCACGGTCGATTCTAATATCACCATTAAAATATTCGACGTGCGCGGCGTTTTAATAAGAAGGCTTTTAAACGGCGAGACCGTTTCAGGAGGGCGTAACAAGGCCGAGTGGGACGGCAGGGACGATTTCGGACGGATAGTAAAAACGGGCGTTTACGTTTACCAGTTAAAATCGCTCAGCGCGGCTAAAAGTTCGAAAACCTACCAGGGTACCATAGTTGTGTCTAAAAATTTAAGGGATTGATCGGCAGGCGCCGGAGAAATAATGACGGATAAAAAAGAATATTACGAAAAAATATATTCAATAATAATGATTTTGCTCTGCGTTACAGCGCTTATCGCATTCGGTGCGGCGCCGGCCTTTGCCGAATTCGAGGACAAAAACCTCGGTGTCCGTTCGAGCTCAATGGGAGGCGCTTACAGCGGTCTTGCCGACGACGGAGAGGGGTTGTTTTATAACCCTGCCGGAATTTCAAAGATTAAAAGGGCCGAGTTTACTTCCATGCACACCACGCTATTTGCCCAATCGGAGCTGGCCTTAGATTATTTTAATTTTACCCAGCCCATGATGCCTTTCGGCACCGTGTCTTTCGGCTATACGCGATTCGGTTCGGGTTTATATACCGAAAAAGAAATAGCGATGTCTCTTTCGCGCGCAATAACCGAATCGCATCATTTCGGACTTACGCTCAAGCAGTTATCGGCTTTTATCGAAAATACTCCCGATCGTAACGCCTTTTCGATGGATTTCGGTTTTATTGTCAATTTCGAAAAGAATTTTTCAGCCGGAATTTCAGTGTTGAATTTAAATAATCCAAAGATGAATGAAGTGGTTCCTAAGACCTATAAAGCTGGAATAGCTTTCGCGCCGAAAGAAAATCTGACACTTTGTTTAGATTACAGCAAGCAATCTACTGAAGGCAAAGGCAGCATAAATATAGGCGAGGAATTTAAACTGACCAGAAATTTTAAAATAAGAGCCGGCTACAGCACTTATCCAGCCCGTTTTTCAACCGGCTTCGGTTTCGAGTTCAAAAATATCAAACTCGATTACGGCTTTAGAAATCACGATACGCTTAATTCCACCCACCGTGTTTCATTTACTTATATGATGGATTAATTGGTCATGTATTTTTTGATCTGTTCAAAATTGCCTTTAATTGATACTTCCAATACCTGAAGTGCGACATTATAAGATATTTTAGCCTTTTCGGAAAGCAGTTTCGCGTATTTATCCTTTAATTTTTCAATATCTTCTTCTACCCGCGGTTTTTTAATTTCGATTAGCTTTTCGAGCTTTTCGACCTTTTCATGTAGTCTTTTGCGTTTCGTTTCGATATTATAATAAAAAATTTCGCCGCCGATACTGCCGTAAAGCGGAGTGAAAAGAAAAAAAACAAAGAACATGAAGTAAGAAACAGGCATAATTTCAACTTTCATAAACATGAACATACATATAACCGAAATGATAACTGCGACGGAAAACAGGCAACCTATAAGCGATTTAATAAATAAATAAATTTTTTGCTTGCGCCAGCTTATGGAAGCGCTCACTTTTTGATCCACTAACTCTATTTTTCCCTTAACTACGATTTTTTTCTTGATAATGCTTTCTTCGCGGTCGGGCGGGTAGGTTTTTTCGAGTTTATCGAATTCGATTATAGCTTTTTTAAGATCTTCTTCTAATGATATCAACGGCACTTTTGCGTTATCTTCTTCGGTTTTATACTCTTTAACTATCTCTTCGGCTATTTCTCTCACATGATAATAAGCGCGGTTTTCATTCACTTCCTGAAAAAGCGCCTGGAAAGATTCGAGTATTTTTTTTGAGCGCATCTCAACGTCTTTCATCTCGAAGTAATTGGCGTTGTTGATGCGGTCCTGCTGAAGGCGGTATTCGTTTTTTATGGAGGCGAGCTTGGGCGCGTTGCTTAAATATTTGCTCATCTGCGATATTCTGTCTATCGAATCGTCGATTTCTTTGAAAGTATCTATGGCGGAATTTTTAGTTTCGTTAATAAGCGAATTCATGGCATCGCCTATCACGGGAAGAAAACTGTCGAATGCCACGTCGTAAATCATTTGAAGCGCTACGAATTCATTGGTTTTAATAAGTTTTTTAATAATTTCTTTAGCGGTCTGGGCGTATGAGGATTTTGAGGCAAGCGAAGTGCAGGACTGCGCGAGAGCGTAGTTGCACATCAAGCTCTGGTTGTCGACATTATATGCCTGGGCTATCGCGCTGTAAGCCTCTTCGAGTAAATTTGCGTTATGAGTTACGGTGGCGTACATTCGGAGCAGAAGTCCGAAAAAGATAGTACTGGGTATATAAATGGCGTTACATTTATTTTGAGAGTATTTAGCGGCTTTTTTAAAATAATTGCACGATTCGTTATAGTCGGCCTTTTCAAAAAAATAAATCAGCCCGAGCTGATAATGAGTGGTATAGTCTATTTCATTTTTTTCATCCGATTCGAGAAACTGTCTTATGGCTTCTTCTATCTGGCCGTTTCTATAAGACTCTTCGCCTTTGCGGCGCAGTATTCTCGCCATTTTAAGCCGCGAGTCTTCGTTGGGCTGGTTGAGCGATCGGTATTTTTTCATCTCTTCGTTTTCGCAGTCTAATAAAAAAACATACTGTGCGAAACAGTAGTTTGAAAGCGAATAGAGAAGTTTGTAGTCGCGAGTAACCTCGTTTTTAAGAAGCGCGGCTTTATTATCTAAAAATTGCTGGGTAAAAAGAGATTTTACGAGCGTGTCCCGCCTGATCTGGTTTTCGGCGGAACCAGGCGCTGAAATGAGGGCTACGCCGGGCCTTTGAATGCCGCTTACAAAGACCGGGATAATCGACGAAACCGAGTTTAAAACGTCTGAGCCCGAAGAATTATAAATAGATTTATTGATAAATTGCTGTCTTTCTTTGATCTGCAGATATTCAATTGATTCATTCAAGCTGAAATTAGCCATTTTTACTCTCAAACCGGCCGTTTTATGACCGAAGGTGCCGCTATGATTAGATTATTTATAGGTCAATAACCGTTCAAGCATCAAAATTTATTAGTTATGAAATCAAGGCTTTAATTTGTTCGAAATTGCCCTCGAGGCATGCTTCAAACATTTTTTCACTCGTAAAAGACGATAGGTGAGTCTGTTCGGCAATTAAAGCGATGTATTTAGCCGAAATTTTCTTTTCAATTTCATAAGTTTTTATTTTATTAACGTCTATTTCAACTTTTAATTTTTTCAGGTCGGTAATTAAATTTCTTCTTTTAATTTCGATCACATTAAAATAAATCTCCGCGAAGACAGTCGCGTAAAGGGGCATGAAAATAAGGGCGATAAGCACGCCTATAATTCCGAAGAAACTCGCGATTCCTTTTGTGAATAAGGTTGAAAGCACTATTACTACCAGAACTAAGAGTAAAAAAGTAAAACCGCCCGATATTATTTTAATTAATATGAATAGCCCGCTTTCGCGCCATATTTTTTTTTCAGGGTTTGGTATATAATCCTGCGTATTAAGAAGCGATGCCATAAACTCGTCGAATTCAGGGTTTGGATAATAGGAATCGAGTTTAATATATTGTTCTTTAAGCGAGACGAATTTATTATCGACTTCGGTATAATGTTTGGTAAGCTCCGAAAAATCTTCCCTGTAGTTTTTCACGGCTGCTTCTACTATGGCCCTTGTTTCGGAATATTTTTTATTTCGCTCGATTTCTTTGGCTAATTCTTCAAGTTCGCCGGATATATGCGACGCTAACCCGTAAAATGCGTCTAAGTCGAAAAAAGTTTTTTTGCTGCCGATATGTTCCGTTATTTTTTTATATTCAGTTTTAATTGAAGCCACTTTAGCCGGAATCGTAAGATATTGCTGATTATTTGAAACTAACTGGAGCGCTATATCTATTTTTTCGAAAAGCCGCGTTGTGTTGCCGGCTAATTCATTGTATAAATTTTTAAACAGTTTGTCGAGTTCGTCGGTATAGGAATTAAAAGCCTGGTCGTGAATAATTTGAATGGCGAAGAGTTTTTCCGACATTACTAAATTTTTGATTAAAGAATTAGCTTGCGCGATAAGGTCGTTTCTTGAGCCCATTGACGCGGTGCATTGCGCTAAGGCGTATTTTGAAAATAAATAACCGGTATCCGCGGCGTAAGCCTGATAAATAGCCTGGTAGGCTTCGTTGAGCATATCAATGTCCCTATGGAAAACGGCGTACATTTTAAGAAGTAAACCGGTAAAAACCATGCTGTGTATGAAAGTCAAGTTATATTTATTGTGCGAATATTTGCTTGCGAGACGGAAACATTCCATAGAACGCTTAAAATCGGCTTTTTCAAAAAAATAAATAAGCCCGAGCTGGTAATGGACTGTAAAGTCGGCCTGATATTTTGAATTAGCTTCGTTAAAAAAGTTAATTGCTTCGTCAAATTTACCGTTTTTATAGGCGTCTTCAGCCTTGCGCCTGATATTCCTTACCAATGTGGCCTGAGGGTCTTCGTTGGCGCCCATGCGGAATTTTTTCAATTCATCGGTTTCGCACTCGTATCTGAAAATAAAATCGGCGAACGCGAAATTTGATATCGCGTATATCGCGTATATATTTTTGGCAAGTTTGGCGTTGAATTCGTTTAACGCGCTGTTAACAAGATCGGGTCGGAGTAAAAGCGCTATTATTTCTTTTTTTTTATTGATAAATAATATTTCTTTATTTACTTTTTCATCAACAACTGGTTGATTATTTTTTGCCGCAGCGGTTAAATCGTTTACTATTTCCAATTCGCTGTCGGGCCTGTTGACTATCAGCGAAACAGCCGCGAAAACAGGGTTGGAAAAACCCTGTCCTCCGGTTGTCGCGGTTGCGATAATTTTTCTTATCGCTTTTATTTTTTGATATTCAACGGACTGATCTAAACTGAAATCGCGCATGAGGGGATTTCCTTGCTAATATAATTATCAGGGCATCAGCGTTTTAATTTTTTCGAAACTGCCTTCTATTCCTGCGTCGAGCATCTGCGATGCGGTGAATTTTGATACTTTGATTTGCTCTAAAACGATATTTGAATATTTTTCGCGAAGTCCCCGGTCTATATCGCTTATACGCGTTTTGTTCAGATCTATTTCCTTTTCGAGGCGGGTTATGGAGTTAAGAAGATTTTTACGCTTATTTTCAATTATTATATAATAAATTTCGGCGAATATGCTTCCGTAAATCGGGATGAAAAGCAGATTCAGCACTACTAATGAAATGAGCACCCACATATTCTGTTCGAAATGTTCGCGCATGAATAAAAAGGCTATGAAAATAGCGGCGCATAAAATTGTAAAGGCAAGGCAGCCGGATATGAATTTTATGAACAGAAACATCTTTCCCTGCCGCCAGCCCGTAGTCGCCGGTATTATTTCTTCAGCGTCCGAGTTTTTCTTTTTAACCGTGCGTTCAGCTTCGGCTAACGGATAATTTTTATTGATGTCGGCTAAAGACGATTTCATTTCACTAAGTTTTTCTTCTTTTTTAGTATGCGATTTGACCGCTTCTTTATATTCTTCGTTGAAGCGTTTTGAAAGAGTTTCTATCAGGTCGCGGACCTCGAAATATGCCTTATTTTTTTTAACTTCTTCAAGGAAATCGCTCAAATTAGTCAGTATAGACGAAGCTTTTTCGCTTGCCATAATCACGTCGAAGCAGTTTTTGCGCTCGGTTAATTTTCTTATTTCTTCGTAATCTTTTTTCAGAGCGGCTAATTTGGCTGGAATCGTAAGAAATTTAACCGATTTAGACAATTCTTCAAGCTGCTCGTCTATTTTAGCGAAGGTTTGCGCAGCGGAATTGAGCGCGTCGCCAAGAAGCGAATCGTAAAGCGATTCAATGTCGTCTATGACCGGATCGAAAGCTCTGTCGTAAATTATTTGAATGGTGAAATATTTTTCGCGTTTGATAAGGTCTTTGAGAAGGTTAAGCGATTCTTTTTTTGAAGTCGAGTTGAAGGTATTAGCCTGTACCAGCGCGTAAATTGAAAATACATAGGACGGGTCGGAATTATAAGCCTGCACGACGGCCTGATAAGCTTCGCTGAACATATTAGCGTCGGATGACGCGTGGGCGCAGAGCCTTAAAAGCAGTCCCGTAAAGATCATGCTGTTTATAAAAACCTGTTTTGATTTGTTTTGAGAGTACTTGCTGGCTTTTCTGAAATATTCTAAAGCGATGGGAAAGTCGGGTTTTTCGAAGAAATATATCAGGCCGAGCTGATAATGAACGGTAAAATCGCCCGGATATTTTTCGTCGGCTTCTTTGAATATCTTAATCGCTTCATTAAAATTTCCGGCTTTATAACACTCTTCGGCGCGGCGCCTGATTGTGCGGGCGAGCCTGATGCTTGAATCTTCCGTGCCCGTTCCCGTGCGGTATTTTTTGAGGTCAGCCCCTTCGCATTCGAGCCAGAAAAGATATTCGGCGAATGAATAATTGGCTATTGTACAAACGTTGGTAACGTTTTTAACGACGGCCGAGCATACTTCGCTGATTGTATTTTCGAGATTTTCAGGCGTTATCACCCTTGAAAAAAGCTCGTTTCTTTTAGCTAAAAGCTCGACTGCATTGTCCTGCGGAAGTTTTTCCGAAGAAGTTTGTTTTATTACCGCCGATACCACGTTAACGAAACTCGCGGCGAAGTCCCCGCTCGTGTTGAGCATATTTTTTGCCAGACGCCGGCGTTCCCTTATTTGGTTATATTCTATGGAATATTCCAGTTTGAAATTGCTCATTTTATGTTATCCTCAAACACTTTAATTAATCGACGGCGGGAACGTGATCCGCGGCGCGCGTATTTGAGCGCACGTTGGTTTTACCGGGTTCGGAATGCTGGGTTAATACTACGCAGAGTCCGAGGGAGGTGATCATGAATAAAATAGCGAGCGTGGTCGTTATTTTACCGATGAAATCGATGCCGCCGGTTGAGCCGAATATAGTCTGTGAGGCTCCGCCGCCGAATGCGCCGGAAAGGCCGGAACCTTTATCGGCCTGCATTAAAACGACTACGATAAGGCCCACCGTGATCAAGAAATGAAGAAAGTAGAGAAGGTTAACAAGCATAATTGACTCCTTATTGTTTTTTTGATTATTTTGTATTATGACATTAAAACATGATTATACCAAAAGCTCGTTCATTAATCAAGAAAAAAATTATAACTTCTTAAAAAGTTGACAGTCGAGCATACTTTTTGATAGAATTACCCCCGTAATCATAAAATTACAAAAGGCGGAATTTAAAATGATAAATAAAAACACGGTCTTCGCCGTTCTTATTGCCGGGCTTATTTCGTTCGGCATATTTTGCTGTTTTATCCGCAGCGCGCCGGCGGCGGAATCGGCTTCGCAGCAGCCGCGCCAGCCTATATTAAGCGGATCAAAAACCGGGGCGGCCGTAAACGCTAAAAATAAAACCTATGAAAACGGTTTTTATGGATTCAGCCTGAGCTATCCGGCCGGTTATGAATTAAGCGCTAAACGCGGCGGCGCTGTTGCTATAACGCCTAAAAAAACGCCGGGATACCGTTTCGTGCCGGCTTTAGTCGTCAGCAAGTATTTTATTATAAAAGGCCAGCCGCTTCGCGATATAGTCGGGCAGATCGAAAAAAAAATGTCGGCGCTTCCATATTACAGGCTTAATTATATATCCCACGGTTCGAAAACCGCCGAAGTTAAAGTATGCCGTGAGTTCGTCGATTATATTTCCGAAGAAACCGTATATGAGGTCAGCCTATATAAAGTAAAATCAGAAGATCTTTTCGAGATAAGCTGGCAGGCGCCTAAGCCGTATTCTAATTCGTCCGTTACAGCCGATTTCGAATCCATAGCGGCTTCTTTTAAAATTCTTGAAAGGCAGGGGACGGCCGAAATAATGACGGGCGCGCCGATAGACTCGCCGGCCCGTATTTTAGAGGGCGCGGCTTCTTTGATGAATGACGGACGCTATCTCGAGGCGGTTGCTTTATTGAAAAATGCCGCAAAATCGCCCCCCGTTAATGCCGATATTTTTCTTTTAACCGCTAAATGTTATACGGCGCTTAAAGATTATAAACGAGCGGCCGCTGAATATGAAAAACTGTTAAAAATTCAGCCGTCCAGCCTTGAATTCACGAATCTATTCGTAGATGCGCTTATAATGTGCCGCGATTATAAAAAAGCCCTTTCTAACAGCGGAAAAGCCCTTAAAATGAGCGGGCCGCCCGAAGCGATGGCCATGGCTTATATCAATCTGGGCAATATTTTTCTCGAAACTAAAATGCTCAATGAATCCCTTAATTCATATAAAGAAGGAATCACGAAGTTTCCTTCGAACGCCAGGCTTTACAATAATGCGGCCTTTGTTTATTATCTGCAGCGCGATTATGCTTCCGCCGCCGATTACTATAATAAGGCCATATTTCTCGACGGCGATTATAAAACTGCCCACTTAGCAATAGCGGCCGTTTATATTCATAAATCCGATTATACTTCCGCCGCGTTTCATTATAACAAGGTCGTTAAACTCGACGGTAACTGTGAAGAGGCTTACGCCGGGCTTTTAAAAATTTACGGCGCTATGAAAATGCCCGCGAAATACGATGAACTCGTTAAACTTCTTAAAGCGAAAGGCCAGGGTTTTTACGACAGAGTGGTGAAGAAGGTTAAATGAGTAAAAAGTTATTGTCGTTTTTAGCGGCCGCGCTCATTATGGCCGCGCCTTTTTGCGCAGCCCGCGTTTTTTATTGCGCCGCCGCGGAAGATATCGATTATAAGCTGTCATGGCCGCCTTCTAAATATTCGGATAATTTCGTTAAAAGTTTTTTTCCGTCGGAAAAAGAAATATCCAAAATGGACGTGTGGGGCTTTTTTTATCTGTGGGGGCTTGTTTCTTTTATAGAAAGCAATATACCCGAGGGGCTCGACGGTAAAAGATACGCCATACTCGTGCGCGACCTGAAAAAAGATATCGAATTATTAAAGAAAGATATGATGTTTTTAGTAAGGGAAGTATGGGGCGTCCGTAAAATAGACCGTGATATAATCAAAGTTCAGCTTTTTGGAATATATTCTAAATTAAAATCCATAATAACGGCTGTCCAAAAGGTTAGAACCAATCTTATCAAACCGGCTTATTATTTATTTTATAATTCGCTCGATCACACTATTTTTATAAATAATAATTTCGATTTTTCGATAACTCTGAATTACATGAGCGTTGACAGTGTCTGGAGCGCGTGGCGCGCCCGCGAGGATATTTTAAAGGAATTGGACTGGGCGCAAAAAATAGGCGTTAATACCGTTAAAATGACGGTGCTTCTCGATTACTGGGTTTATAAAAATACCACCCGCGTCAATGAGATAAAAGAAGTGATGAATTTAATAAAGCGCCGCGGATTCAAACTATATATAACTTTTATGGGAGTGCGCGAATGGTACGGCGAGGATTTTTCTTTCAAACCTCGTTCGGGCAGAGTTTTTGGAAAGGTCAATTTCATAACCTGGCGTTATAAATGCGAACAGGCGATGCTGAATATAATAGAAGAGATCCGGCCCGAATATGCCTGCGTATTGCGCGAACCGCTTATCGATCTGCAGGAACAGCTCACCCACGCCGTTACGACTGACGGCTGGCTCGATTGCTTCGATCTTATGGCGGCCCGCGCCGCCGAGGTTTCGCCGAAAACGGTCGTAGTTCTTGAAAACGGCGTTTCAACCGAAGCCGATTATAAACTTTTCAGCGAATTTCAGAAGATAAAGAGCAAAAACGCCGCATTCGGCGCTTTAATATATTCACTCAAAGATATTTTTTCGTATAACCAGTATTCGAAGATGTGCAGGGTGCGTAAAAAAACTATAATAGCCGAATTCTGGGATTCCATAGTCATTTATATAGACGAATTCGCCGAAGATTTTATTTATCTTGTTTACAGATGGGCGCTCAATCATAAAATGCCTCTGATCAATCTTTCTTATGCAGTAAATACGCATACTTACGATTATTTGCCCACTCCCGCTTTTTTCGTTTATAAAAATATAATAACCCGAACTTTTATGGAAGGCGTATGTAAAAAAGGTGTTAAATCGAATTCTGACGGCATATGGGGAACTTTTTACGCCGATTACCAGAGGGAGCAACGGATTAACTACCAGTTCAGCCATGGCAGTACTTTAAGAGATTATAAGGATTAAAATTGCAAACTATCTATTCGCTGACCGTAAATTTCATAGAGAGATTTTTAGCCAATAAAAATACTCGATCCGAAATAGATTCGCTGAAGACGGCTTTCGACGAAGGCCGTTACGCCGACGCTCTGGTTTTAATAGAAGAACTTCTCTTAAAAAGCGGTCTTGAAATCCACGATTTAAAACAGCGCCGGGTTTTCGTGGCCGAGCTTAATTTTTTAGCGGCCGCCATAAATTTTAAGCGCCGTAAATTTTTTGAAGCGCGCGAAGGATTTATTAAATGCCTTTCTATGCGTCATCTTGCCGCTTATTCGGCGCTTTTTCTGGCCGTAATAGCCGCCGGCAATAAAAATCATCTCGAAGCGCACGGCTATATCGCGCAATACGCCGGCGAGAAAAATGAATTTCAGTATTTTAAACTGCTCGATCTTAAAATTTTATTCGAGGCCGCCGAATATGAAAAAGCCTCGGCGGGCGCGAAAAAATTAATCGAAAATCTGAGCGCGATGAAAAAAGACGTAAAACTTCTGCCGCCGTTCGAATTTTATATTATGGACGCTTTTTATATAAAAAATTTTATAGAAAGCGCCTTCGACCTTAACAATTTTTTATTCGAAATATTATTCATCGCGGCAGAGGCTGATTTTAACTTAGAACGGTATGAAAGCGCTTTCGAATATTATAAAGAAGCTTCTTTTGACCGGCGAGACGCCGCCGCCGAAACTGAGTGTCTTTATAAAATGGCCTGTTGCAAGATGCGTATATCGGATTTCATAACGGCCCGCAGCCTGCTTGAAAAAATAGCGGAAGTCCGCGAGTCCGGTAAAATTCAAACGGCTTACTACGAATGCTCACTTTTAGACCTTGCCAACCTGTATGAATACCATTTTAACGAAACCGGCAGGGCCGTTCAGATCCTTATCGATTATTGCGCAGTCAACCGGACGGACCATTCGAGCGCCCTGCGTTTAGCTTCGCTTCTCTACGAAACCGGCCGTTATAACGAAGCCGTTATGTATTTAAACGACGAATATATCGCCGGCGATGATAATCGTTTTAATCAGATTCTGCTTACGGCTAAATGCTATTATTCATTAAAACTTTATACGCGGTGTCTCGAAACTTTAGAATTATTTTTGAGCGAATCCGCTTTATCCGGCAATCATAATAGTTATCAGCTGATGCAGCTTGCGGCTAAAGCGATGATAATGCTTAATAAATACGATGCGGCTAAGCAGCTTATTCACGATATGAAAAATACGGCTTTAGAAGATAACGATAAATTTGAAGCCGCGAATTTCTTGATGTTTTTTAACTCTCTTAACGCCGCGCCTTACATAATATTAGTCAAAGCTGATGAAACGGCCTTTTTTAAAGGTTTTATCAAGCACGATCACCTGGCGGTAAGTTGTAAGGATATTGAAGCGCTGAAAAGTTTTATCGAAAAAATAATAGAGAGCGAAATGATAGCCGTTGTTTCAAACTCCGTTTCCAGCGAAGATTATCTTGCGCTTCGTGAAATTTTTAAAGATAAGATCGTAATTTATGAAAAACACCTTGGTTTTATAAATCCCGACGGCTGTATGGTCAGCCTCCGCGATAATCCCCTTGAATACGACTCGATAGACACTGCTTTAAACGGTTTCTGCGAGCTTATCCGCCTTCTCGGCCGCATTAATTTAAACAATATGCCGTCTTTATTCGCCGATGCTAATTCATTCGCCGACGGGGCTTACTCGGGTAATTATTCGGGCATTTTAAAACTTTATGAATATTTTAAAACTAACGGCAGAAAGTTTTCAGTTTTCAGTTCTTATATTCATTTTATACCCTGCGACACCCGCTCCGTTTTGCCTGATGACGATAAGAGCCGCCTGTGGCCGTTTATAATTAATTTTAAAAATATAGATATTTTTAAAAACGACGCCCTGCAGGAGCGCGAACGCGCGCTTATAAACGGATGCGGCGATATGTTTTTATATAATTACCTTCGCGAGCGTAAATTTGAAATAGACGGAAAAAAAGGGATACATATATTCGCCGAGGCGTCGAAGACCGTACATATTAAAAAAATATTGGAATTTATCTTAAAAAAATTAGGTTATCTTAATTCCGTAATATTCGAATATAATGATATAGCTGATGTTTTCTGCATTAAAAAAGTCAACGGTCTCTTAAGCGGTGAAGTTTCCAACGAAAGAGAGTCCTTCGATATTTTGTCGATGGTCTTAGCCATGAGTTCAGCCTCCCGTTATGCAGGAAGCGCGGGGGCAGCAGCCGGTGAAAACTTATGCAGCCGGGTCAAGTTTTGCTTTGCCGATTGCGATTATAATGACTGCGCTGAGAAAAAAATATGTAAAATTAAAGATTTGATTGAATCGTATAATAAACCGGGCCCGGTTTTTATGATTTCACCTTTTTCTAATTTCCTGTTTATAAACGCGCAAAGCTTTAAGCCCGCAGCGTTTATTGATTTCGACCAGATTTTTTTGAGTCTGCCCGGTTTTTACCGCGCGGCGCGTGATTTTTACAGCGAATCGGTCCCGATAGGTTATGCCGTATCTCAAATTGATAAAATATTATCGGATTGGAAAAGTCCGCCTGAAGCCGGCGGTAAAATTGAAGGAGAATGTGAAGAAAAAGATAATCTGGCTAACCTGTCGATTTTGTTGAAAAGCGTTAAAAAATTTTTCGCCGGTTTTTTCGATTATTACGATGAGCCGGAGTTAATAAAAAAAATATGCCGCGCAGCCGTGTCCGTTGAAGATTCCGTTAAAAATATTTGCGGCGGGCAATTTGCTCAGCTTGACTCCTTAATTAAATTATCTAAAAAATATTTAATAGCTTCACGCCAGCCCGGTTCTTCGATGAAGGCGCTCCTTAAATATGAGTCTGCTTCGACAGGCTTAGTTTTAATTGATGAAAGCCGCGCATGTGAGATAATTTTTGACCGTTCGGTTAAAAAAATATATTTTACCAGTGAGGAAGATCCGGGGCAATATTATGAAAATAAAATTGCCGGCCTTTTCAAATTTTTCAAAAGGTATAATATAACCGAAAAATATTTCCAGGCGGCGGCAATAAACGCCAATATATTAGTGCAACCCGAAAATCAGCAAGGATACAGGAATATATTAAACAAGTTCATATCTAATTCAAAAAAAGCGGCCGTATTTTTTTTAAATTGCCGCCGCGCGGGAGAATGCGAATTAATGCCTATAAAGCGCCCCGATCCGGTTTATAACTATATAAACCTGCCGTCGGGCGTCGAATCCGAGCTTGTCGATTTAGACTGCGTGGCCGTTAACTATCATTATGAAAATAAAGAACACGCGCGCTCAGTATTGAGCATGCTTAAAAATATAATGGTCAAATATAACGCTAATATTTTCTGGATGATAATATCGACCGAATTATTCGAAAACGTATTTGCGCGCGGTTCTGATTTTATGAATATGGAGCGCATTAAATTTTATTCGAATGAAATCGAATATATCAACGCTTTTTACGGCGAAGGCGAGAGTCTGAAATTTCTTGATTTACCCTCTTCGGGCGATTATTACAACATAGGAGGCGCTCCTGAAATATTAGATAAGTATGATATATTTCTTCCCGAATTTCGCTCTGGTTTTTATAAATTCTGGCGGCAGGCTTATGAAAACATAATAGAGCCTAAAATTAAAACTTTATGCGCCGATAATGCGTTTCAATCTGAAAAAGCCGCGTTTATAATAACTTTAATGGCGCTTTATACCGGCTTTAAAAAACATATCATAATATGCGCCGATGCCGGCAGCCATAAATCACGCTTCGATAATTTTTTATATTGCTCGGAATTATTTAACGATGAATATATAAGTGAAAGAGAGCGGGTGATTCTCGGCACGGCCGGCGAATATGATAAAATCGACTTTTGCCGTAAAGGCGTCCGCGATTCGGAAGTTTTATTGATTAATTATCAGCAGCGCCGCGTTGTTTTTAACTCGATCGATTTTAACGTTATCGATTATGAAAAATGGCTTTCTTTTTCTTCGCGTTTCGATAATTATTTAAATATCCTGTCGGTCGCGAATTCTGAAGAGTATATACAGTGCGGTTCATATGAAGATTTTTATTTTAAGGTATCCCAAAAAATAAGGGAAAAAGAAGAAAACCGCGTTCATCTTATATGCGCTCCGCGTGAATTAAATGAATTAATTTACGAACGGATAAAAGCTTTATTAAAACAGGAGATCGAAGGCATCTTTATAGCATGCATACCTTACGAAAATGCGGCGCGGGTTATCGATAATATCATCGAAATCAACGCGGGTAACAATATATGCATTTACATAGCCGGTTCAGATTATAGCGATATGGATATGAGAATTATTTGCTCATGCGCGGCGCAGTTTACGCCCGCAACGGCCGCCGGAATTGTTAAATACCGCATCAGTGCGGATGAGAGGCATTTGAAGATGCCCGTCGTACTCTACGGCGAGGCGGCTTTCGTAGAAGCGCTCATAACTCAGATGGATTCAGCTCCGGTAGTTATCAGTCTCGAAGAATTATCCACTTACCTTCCCGCTTCGCTATTTTCAAAAGCGTCGGCTTCGCGTTGCTTGGCTCTGCTTTCTAATGCCGGCGTTCTTAAATTATCGGCGGTTTCTAAAGTTCAGGCCTCAGCGGAGGTTTACGCCGTTGACGCCGATTTTTTATATGAATTAAGCTCCGCGGGGGCCGTTTCGATTTTATTCAGCCCGGAGGTTTCTGAAAGGTATGATTTTATGGATCTATTGCGCCGGGGCTTGATCGTTATTACCGATCGCTGTGAATTTATCGATAGATTCTACCGTGTTACAAAAGATATGGTTGAAATAAGTATTAAAATAATTGAAAAAGAATTCGACGCTTTTGAATTTCTGAAAAAAATGGCTAAAGTCAGAAAAAATATGCTTCGCTGTCTTTACGATATAGAAGGTTTCAGGGAAGGGCGTCCGATAATCCTTCCTATATCAGACTTTCACGACCTGCCGGTTAACGATTTTTATTATATGCGCGAGTTCGCTTTTCTTCACTGGCATAAGGCATGCCTCTTTTTGAGAAGTGAAACGCACGCGCCGCAGATTAAAAGAATTTTAAGCCAGATACAGATCGAGCGCATAACTGAAAATTTAGAACATGATCTAAACGAGTTTTATTCCGCCCTGCGTTACTTAAATGAAGAATCGAAGCTCGCCGATATTAAAACACTCTCCGATTTATTCGAGGCGGTTAAAAGTTTGGACGGCCGCCGCCAGCCTAAATTAAAAGACGCTAAATCCATAGCCGGCCTGCTTAAATTATTAAAACACCTCTTTTTATACGGTCTGATCAATCTTAAAGCCAGCGTTCCCTTCGAAGTTGAAACTTATGATATAAATATCGAAGCCGGATCGGTGCGCAAAATGGATTATAAAAGTTTTATCCGCTCATACGAAAATATGTATAAAATTTAACGCCGGTAATTGCTTTAACCTTCGATAGTTTGAAGCGGATGCGCATAAATCAAAAAGGCCCGTATCGCTACGAGCCCCTTTAATTCAATGGATTTATGTAAATTGTAAATGCGCCTGATAATATAACTGCCGTGATGTAAGTTTCGAATTTTTATTTTAAAACCGATTACAATTAATAATGCTGTGACTGATTCGCCGAATAAAATGCTATGACTAATGCTTCGAATAATACTGCGTATGATTTTTGCGGTCTCAGAGCGTATGAAGCGCTCTGGCGTACCCGATTTTCATAATATAAAACGGTTACATTCGATATTAAAATAACCCTTCGAATTTTTTAAAAGAACTTTAATTCTTACTCCGTTAAATGCTTTTGTTACCCATTGAAACGTTCGCCTGTTATAACCATTACCGTTGTCCTATTGCTATTGCTATTGCTATTGCCCTGATATTAATATGGTTTAATTATAATTTTAATCTTGATTTTATGTTTATATAACTATCAATTATTAGTTTAATTTGTTCGGTCTTTTTGACTTATCTTTAATTTCGCCGTTCACATTAATTATCGGCTGAAAGCGAAATACCTTTAGCAAAAAAATTATAAATTTGAATTCTTGCTAAGGTAATTAGTTAAAACTCCGCGTACAAAATTTTCAGGTTTAGCGATATTAACTCCAACTATTTCATGATTGATTTCTACGTCTGAATATCCGTTTTCTTTTAAAAATATTTCTATCGTCATGCGCTTCATCCCCTTTTTTTTAATTTTGTCTGCGTTCGACTTACACTTTAAATATCGGTTGAAAATCAAAAACTTTAATAACTATTTTTGTCAAGGTTGTTAATATTTTTAATGAGCGGTTTTAATACCATTGTATTTATTTTAGAATCATCCTGATAGGTAAGGGTAATTTCGGAGTCGCCGTACGCGCTTATCACTTCGTATTTTTCTTCGAAGGCGGCCGATTTCGCCGGCTGGATATCGCCTAAATATATGTTGTAATCGCCGTACGCCCCGCCGTTTTTATCGTAGATTCTCACTCTGATGGTCGCCGAATAAGCCGGCTGGCTGCCGAAGTTAAAGATCTCGCCGCCGGCGAAGTACGCGCGTTTGCCGTTTTCTAAGGTATAGCCGCCGCCGAAGTGCTCGTTTTTAATGACGAGCATCGGTTTTTCAACGCTGAGATACGGCGAATCGGTCGTTACCGAATTAATGCGGCTTTCAGCGCAGCCGGATACAAGCGCCGCCGCTATGAATATCGTTACTAATATTTTACTTCCCGTTGATTTTAAATTCATAATTAATCCGCATCAAGTCCATATTATTTTTTTCGTTATATTTATTATCGGAAAATATAAATTTTACTTTAAAATTAGAAATTTTTATGTTAATATTATTTTGATGAATGATAGCGTATTATTTAGAGACCCCGATTTAAACGCCAATCTTAAGGCTATTTACGATTCGCACGATTCGCCCGCGGCGGTGTTATTAGAACACTATAATGACGGCGCTTCCGCCTCGGCCGCGCTGCGCGCTTTTTGTGAAAATCTTCCGGGCGCCCTTTATATCGAAGGTGAAGCCGGCTCGCCCTACCCTTTTTTAGTGCCCTGCGGCGCTTTTTTTTACGCCGTTTACTGCGCTAAAGAACGCTTCGATAATTTTGAACATATCGATCCTAACCGCGTCGATAAAATAGCCGCGGCGCTCAAAATTGCCGGCGGCGGCGCCGGAGCCCCGCATCCGTTCGACCTTATAACCAGTTTTTACGGCTTCAAACGCCACGATCCGGCCTCAGCCTTCGATGCGGAAATTTATCAGCAGCTTCTCAATATCCTCTTGTATATATCTGAAAAGAATAATATAGTATTCCATATCAAAAATTCCGACTCGATCGATGAAGACAGTATCGCCTTAATCAACTATATATGCCGTAACACTAAAAATAAAAAAATATTATTCATATTATCCTACAGCGCCGATCGCCCGGC
>CAYTCW010000040.1:0-2056 GCA_964436235.1 uncultured bacterium | reverse complement strand
CACGGCTAAATATTTTGCCGCGGCCGGAATCGATTCCGGCGATATTCAACGGGCGCTCATTAGCCCTGACGCAGGCTGCTTCTTTGATTTTTTATTTAAAAACTTAAGCGCTGACGCGCGCCGCATTATCGAGGCGGCTTCTATTTTTCACGGCGATTTCAGGGCGGCTGAAATATCCGTATGCCTTAAAGCCGACGAAGCCTCCGTAAAAGCCGAACTCGAACGGCTCGTAAACTCGGGTGTTTTTTATAAAAGCCCCTATGGCGAAATTTACAGCTTCGCCCACCCGCTTCTTTTGGAAACTGTCCGAAAGATTACACCCGCCGGCGACGCGCTCGAATATAACTGCCGCATCATAGATTTTTTTAAAGACTGCGCCTACGAACTGCCTAATATAGCCCTCGGCCGCCTTATATACCATGGAATGAAAACCGGCCGCTACGCCGAGGTTTGCATATTCGCCGAACGGCTCGCTCATACTCTTTGCGCTATCGGCAGCGCACGGCGCGCTTTAAAACTCGTAAGGTTCGTTGAAATAGTCGTTTTTAATAAAAAAGATGCGCGAAGCGAAGTGACGCCCGCCGAAAAAATATCTATAGGCCTGATTCATGCCAAAATACTAATATTGTCGGGCCGCTGCCGCGGGGCGCGCGATATTTTACTCAAACTCGAAGCCGCCGTCGGAGATTTAACTTCTAAAGCCGGCAGTTTCAGGCCGCCGGTTTTTGAAATCGATAAATGGCTCGGCTTTATTTATCTGATGAAGCCCGCGCTTGCTTCCGGCGATAAAGACGCCGCCCTTAAACGGTTCATGTCGGCTCTAAACCGCGAGATGTCCAATACGAGGAGCCGTATCGAAATTACCAATCTCATCGCGCTTTTGCATTATCACCGCTCCGAGCTTGAAAAAGCCTCCATATTCTACCGCGACAGCCTTAAAACCCTCGCGATGAAAAAAAATGCCGGCGGCCTCGAATTAGATTCCGCGCAGCGCGGGCTTTCATCGGTTTATCTCCGCCAGGGCGAGTTCCGCAAGGCGCTCGCCTATCTTAAAAAATGCGAGGAATTATGCGCCGCCGCCGGTAATAAAAAAATGCTTTCAAATACCTACCATTATATCGGAATGCTTCACCATAGCCGCGGCGAGTACCCCGACGCCATTTCAAATTATGAAAAAGCAATGGAAATATCCTGCGATATTTCCGATATCCTCGCTCAGAGCCGCATTCAAACATCCCTCGGCGTCACGCACTTCAATCTCGGCGCCTATAAAACTTCACTTTCTTTTTTCAATCAGAGCATGCAGGTCGCCCTTAACACCGGTAATAAAAAAGCGCTCGCTATCTTAAACGGTAATACCGCCCGCATCCACGCCATACTAAATAATATCGACGCCGCATTTCTGGCGCTTAAAGAAGATATGGCGGTATTGAACGAAACCGGCGATTTATACGGTATAGCTCACGCCAGCGCTTATCTTGGCGATGTTTACTTTATGGCGGGCGATAATTCGGCGGCTAACGATAATTACCTTAAATCTTTCGAGATATCCAAAAAAAGCCAATTTTTAAGGCCGCTCATACTTTCAGCCTGCGGACTTATAAACAGCACGCCGCCGCACCTGCTTAGCCAGCAGGCGCAAAATATAGTCAACGAACTCATACTTATCGATTCCCGCGAAATCGACATAGTTTCAAAATCAATGATATTAAGAGCCCGCTGCGCTTACGAAACCGCCTCCGGTACATACCACCGCGCTACCTGCTTTATAAATCAGGCGCTCATTAATTTCGAAAAAATGAACATGCCCCTCGAAACAGGCCTCTGCCTCATCGATGAGGCTAATATAATGCTTTTAAACGGACTCGCCGATATGGCCGAAGCTAAAAAAAAATACGCCGTCGAAATTTTTAATAAAATAGGCGCTAAATATTACGCCGATAAATACGCTAAGTAAACTATTAATTGAAATATTCATATTTTGTTTATAATACTGTAAACCTTAAGACTGTAGAAAACCGTTCAGGACCGCGACGGGGGAAAAGAAAGGACCAAT
>CAYTCW010000039.1:30929-34602 GCA_964436235.1 uncultured bacterium | reverse complement strand
TAATATATCATAAATTTAATGATTTGTCAAGCGCTTAAGTTAGCGCTTATGGGGCACAGGGGGATAAGAGAGGGCCATTGGTCCTTTCTTGTCCCCCGTCGCGGTCTTAAAGCCGGCCTGATAAACAACTGCAAAAATCTTTACCGCCAAAAAATTGACATAGAAGTGTATATTTTATATAATTATGGCGACGGTTTAAAAAATCTTTAAAAACTACGGTTTTGTTTAATAAATTATTTTATATACAGTTTATCGTTCAAAATAATAACCATTAAAAACTAACGGAAACGGAGATAATAAATGAAAAATAAAAATATTAAATTCACTATTTTAGTTATATTCGCGGCAGGCGCGATAGTGCTGACCTATGTTTCATACGCCCTTGCCTGGGGCTCTCTTACTCACATGGGATTGATAGTCGAGGCAGCCAAAAAAGAAACGCCACCGGTAGCAAAAGAATATATGAGCGCGTTCATAGCCGGCGCGACCGAACCCGACATAGGCGCGATGGAATCCGGCGCCAGCAGCGTATCGGAAGAATATCATATTTATCACGATCCGGTCTTCGCCGAAGCTATGATGAAAGTTGCCGATACTAAAAAAAGTCCCGAACGCGAAATTCTTAAAGCGCGCGCTGCCGGCTATCTGATGCATCTGAAGGGCGATTCGGTATCGCATACCAAAGAAGGCTATTCAAACGCGAAAGACGTCTACGCCTCGGTCAAACACGGCGACAAAGCCAACCATCTGACGACCGAAATGCTCGTCGATACCCTCGTTTACGCTAAAAATAAAAAAGCGCTGAATAAATACGGCGCTAATTTCATCGACGCCGAAACGCTGCTCGCGGTCAGAAACGAATACGCAAAAATCAAAGGCATAGAACTCAAATCCGATATTAAAAAACTCAAGACCGATATTTTAAAACACCGCGCCATCGTAGTATCAAGCGAAACCATAGCTGAATCCATGGCTAAAAATCCCGCGTTGATGAAGCAGATCGACGAACGGTTCAAAGACAGATTCGACGGTCTGAACGATCATGGCGGATTGAACAAATCAGTCGATCTGATCGCCGCGTCCTTTAAAAACGGCGAACTGACCAAAATCGAAAAACTTAAAGACCAGCGAGGACTCCTTGAAAAAACCGGAAATTTTGCCATGAATATAGTTAACGCGGCAGCCGAGGGCGGCGCCGAATTAACCGAAAAAGCGCTGCTCAACTTCGCTAAAATAGATTTCATAAGAAATAAGGCTGAAGGCTTAGTCAATTCAAAACTGAAGGGCAACGAGATAATTCTGGCCAAACTTGTTTTAAGCGCCACATCGGACGGCGGTATTTCGCTGAACGAAGCGCTTTATAACGCCGAATCGGCGGCAGCCGACATGAGTAAATCCGCCATAAAATTAAAAATGACGGCTTTGAACGTCAAAATACTTAAAGAAAAAGCCGACGCCGCTTACGCCGAATATAAAAACAGGCCGTGGTGGAAGTTCTGGTTAAAATTCACCAACTCCGACAGGAAAAAATTTGAAAAACTCAATGCCGAATATCTGGCTAAGAAGGCCGAACTCGAACAGCTCGAAAAGACGGCAATTTTAAACGCGGCGAACACAGCCGCTAATGCTTCAACGGCCGCGGCCGCTTCTACTAACGGAAACAGCGGCCCCGGCGCCGAATTAAAAGCCGCGCACGAAGCGATGCTCGCAGCATTCGAAGACTTCAAAAAAGCCGGCGCGCCTTCGTCCGGCCGCGAATTCGAAAAATACAGATCGGCTTGCGAGGCTTACGAAAAGCTCGTCAATAAACAATAATGGGTCTTATCCTGCTTTATACCGCAATAAATATCATATTTATAGCCGCGCTTTTTACTCTGGGCGTTAAAGCGGGACGCTCCGGACGCGCGGCTGAATATTGCTGCATGACGGCCGCTTTTTTAATGGTGCTCGCGCAGGTTTATCTATATTATCATCCCGAGATCGAGAACCGGGTTTTTCCTTTCATCGACTATTCCTATTTCCGCTGGTGGGGCGCGTCTTTTATATTTCTGGCCATAGGCGCGCGTTTTGAAAAATTAAAGGCCGAAAGCAAAAATTTCGCGCTGCTTATGCTCGTAATGGCGATTCTCGCTATCGCTTTTCTGTGGCGCATATCGCTCTTCAATACCGACAACGACTTCGACGAAGCCGGATTTTTCAGGGGCGTCTGCTTTCAATCGACCGGCCACACATGCTCTCCGGCTTCATGCGTTCTGCTTCTGAAAAAATTCGGCATTAAGGCGGGCGAGGTCGAAATGTCAAAACTCTGCCTGACGCAGCTTACCGGCACCGAATATATAAACATAGTCCGCGGCCTTCGGCTTAAACTCGACCCCGATAAATACGAGGTCAATCTCACCCGCGAAACCTGGAACGATCTCAAAAATCTCGAACTTCCGTTCATCACCAATATTTACATACTGGACGGCATTTTACATACGGTAACGGCTCTCGGCATCGAAACTGACGAGATCACGCTTGCCGACCCGCTGGAGGGCAGGACCGTCGTTTATAAAAAGGAAAAATTCATAAAAGCATGGGAAAGGCTTGTGGTGCACGTTAGAAAACGGTGAACCGCCCGCGCGGCAATAATTGTATAATTCTATCGCCAGTTTTATTTAAACATACTTAAATAAAAAATTTGCATTATCGCTTATTTTATTACATAATATTGGTGGTAAGGGAATATAGAAGAGGTGATATATGCTCATCAAGAAGAGCATCGTCATAGATACTGATAATATTGCTTATAAAAATAGACTCGAGGGGCCATGTTTAAAAAAATTAACCGGCGCAGAACCAAAAATATAATTATTGCTTTATTTTTACGAGCTTCCCGTATTTAAATTCAAAAATTTCTTTTTTCGAGCTTTTCAGAACGTAATCGTTCTTCGCCTCGTCGAACTCGCTCGAATTTTCTTCAACGACTATGCGGCCTTTTTCGCCGCCTTTTTCTTCAGGAAAGATTACCTTCTTTTCATAATGAAAGCAGCCAGCTTCCGAAATATATTCGTCTTTTGTAATATACTTTATATCTTTTCCATCCCAGGCGAAGTAAGAACTTCCGTTCGGATAGCCGCAGGCTTCGTAGACGCAGCTGACCCTGATTATATTTTTAACGCCGGCGAGCCCGGCCGGTCCGGCTACAGAGGCTGAAACGCCGTATGAGTATGCGCTTTGCTTTTCGCCGCCCGCCATGTTATGAGGAATGAATTCAGCGCGGGATATGATTTTTCCGTTTTCACAGATCCTTAATTCGCCGGTAAATCCTTCCTTCGGCGAGTATTTTTTCATGCCGGTCAGCGCGATGCCGCCGCCGCTCTTTTCTTCGCCGCCCGTAAAAACGAACGCCATGGCTATAAATCCGCCCCAGACAAAACCGGTTCCGGTTTTTCCGGCTGCTTCATACTCGATCTCATACCAGTTCTGCGTGAACCCGTCAATGGTATGTTCAGGGCCTTTCGACAGTATTTTGACTTTACTGCCGGCTTCCAGTCTGGCGGCGATATTTCCGGCCTCTATTTTACTTGATTTTCTGACGTTCGTGTTTTCACCGAAAATATATGTAACGGCATTTTTTTCGAATTCAGCCGAATAGATCCGCTTATCTTCCTCCGCCGCAAACGCCGAAGAT
>CAYTCW010000039.1:0-30829 GCA_964436235.1 uncultured bacterium | reverse complement strand
ATAGTGTAAAATAATAATAAGTGTTTTTTATAGACGCTTTATAAAGCGTCTGAAAGGATATTGCAGGTTAAAATTTTATTATGATCAGCGGCCACAATTCTTCAAAAACCGGCAACGATAAATTTCGTCATCCCGCGGATAAATCTTCCGCGTCAAAAAATGTTAACAACCCGAAAACGCAAGCGTCTGAATTATCCGGTAACTCTCCGGACGCAACTGACGGACAGGCTGAGCATTCAGAAGCCGCTGAATCAAACGGGAATAAAGCTCCTAAAAAATTAAGGCGGTTCATCGATTCCAGAGAAGCGTCGATTTTTTCCAGAATAAAAGCTTTTGTGACCGACGCCATAATCATTTTTTTCGCGGTCCTTATACTTTCGTCGATTGTCTGGCGTCCGTTACAATCGGCCGTATGGGGAAAACTTTACATAACCATGGAAACCTACGACGAAAAAACGGCCCAAAAAATCGCAGGATCTCCGAATACCCCTAAATATAACAAAATAGTAAAACATAATAACGAGCAAAGATACTACCGCGAAGTTTCTTTTAAAGAAAAATTCATAGAGTTCAATATATATTATCCTCTGCTGCCTATTATTTTATATTTCACTCTAATGTGGGCTATAGCAGGCGCATCATTCGGCCAGATGTACGCTAATAACGCCGTAGTTATGTGCGATGACGACGACAAGCCAAACCTGATCGAGGCGTTTGTCAGATCGGTGATTTTCGTATTTTCAGTCGGTTTTTTCGGAGTCGGCGCGCTTATGCTCTTCGGCGAAGATAACCTTACGCTTTACGATAAAATATGCTCAACGAAAGTTATTGAAATTAAATAAACAGTAACCTTAAAAAAACAGGAGCGATTTTTCGGTCGCCCCTGTTTTTTATTTTGTTTGCTGATATTATATTATTTATTTATAACGCCTTATTGATCTATAAATCGGCGTTAATTAGTCCCACGGCCACCATGAGCTTATTGCTTTAATGCGCTTTTTAGCGTCTTCGGCCAGGGTAGTGTTCGGATATGTATCGGCGATCTTTTTATAGGTGAGCACGGCGCTGTTGACGTCTTTCAGTTTTTCATAGCATTTGCCAAGCGTAAAGAGCGCTTCGGGGTATTTTTGCGAGCCGGGGAATGAAGCTATCCACCAATCGAGAATATTTTTAGCTTTATCATAGTGTTTGGTCGAGCCGATGCCTATGAAACCGCCAGTTTTAACTTCGAGAAGAAGGCTGGCTATATTGAGCATGGTATCTTCTTTTAAAGTTTCAGGGAAGTTCTGATTGAATATTATAAATATTGCGAGCGCCGTATCGTGATCTTTCTGAAGCATTTTAGTGTAACCTGCATACCAGAAAGCTTTATTTCTGAACGGTCCGTTAACCGGCTCTTCGACGAGTATAAGGTTGAACCTGAATAAAGCGGTCCAATAATCGCCGGTATTAAGAGCGGCGCAGCCGAAGCCGAACTGTTCTTCCATCGTATATTTTCTGATGTCGCCGTGCGCTTTGATATCGGCGTTTCTGAAACCTTCGGCATAACCTCTGCTATACGCTTCAGGATAGGTGCGTTTGCTTCCGTCACGTTCGCCGTTATTTCTTCCGTCGGTCTGGCCTCTGAACGCACCGTCGTTATAGCCGTTAGAATAGTAGGGACCCGCGTTGGGACCGCCATGATACGGACCATGAGGACCTTTTGCTATCGCCGCTGCGTTTTCGACTATGCCGCGGCCGCTAAATTTGATTTTTTTGATCAGATCAGCGAGTTTTTCTTTGGTATATACATAGTTGAAGTATTTAGCGTTGAATTTATCTTCGCCTTCTTTTAAACCGTTATTGTAACCATCGCGCTCGCCCTGGCGCAGGCCTTCCTGATAGCCCTGAGCGTAAAAATTATTATAATTTTGATAATAACCGTCGCGATAACCTATATCGTAAGAAGGATCGTTATACGGATTGGTATAAATCGGAATAGTGACCCCTCCGACAGGCGGTTGGTACGGAGGCTGATACGGAGGAGCGGGCGGTTGATAAGGCGGCTGCGAAGGTGCGTTAGGCTGGGGATTGGTAAATCCGCAGGCCCTGCAGGTATAAGAACCGGGAGAATTATAGCCGCCGTCGCCGGGCTGATGGTAAGTCGCACCGCATTTTGCGCACTGGTGGGAATGTCCGATGTGAGAAGGATCATAATGCTTCGAAGTGTTTTCATTTACGCCGGCCGTCATTTCAAGAGCGTTTGCCTGGCCGAATGAAAAGCCTGCTGCCGCAAATAGTGCTAAACCGATAGCTAATACTTTCTTCATTGTAAAATACCTCCATAATTTGAGATGAAAATGTTAGCTATATTATAACAAATTTTTTAAAGTAAGCAAATTTTTCAATATTTTTTATCTGATTTCCTGTTAATTATAATTTGAATGATGAATTCATCATTTAAATATTATAAAATATCACAAAATATTACGAAAAAATTGACAAACATGATTATAGAAAGTATAATAAGTGCAACACGATAATTTGCTTATTTTTTTAACACATTACTAAATATTATTGTGAAAATCTTCAAGTAAAAATAGAAAGAGAGTAATTCAATGCAAAACAGAAAAAAATCAAGCATTTTCACTAAATTTAATTTTTTAATGGCCGTTTTATTTTTTGTTATTTTAACTGCAGGCGCGGCGTTCGGCGAAGAGTTTAAATTCGTAAGCATGGCCGATTCGCGCTCAAACGGTGAACCTATCGGCATAAACAAGCCCATACTCGATAAAATCGTCGCAAACACCCTTGGCGACGAACCTGAATTTGTTCTCTTCCAGGGTGATATGGTTCTCGGCAGCAAAAAAGACCTCAACTTATTTAAAAAACAGCTCGATAATTTCCGCGCCGCGATGAAACCCCTTACCGACAGGGTTCCCGTTTATTTTTCATTCGGCAATCACGAGTGCACAACGCAGGCCCATGTAGATATTCTTAAAAAAACTTTTAACAATCTCGCGACGGTCAACGGCAAATATAATAAGCTCGCCTATTCATTCGACCACAAAGGGTCTCATTTCATATGCCTTGCAACCAATCTTCCCGATGAAAACAATAATCTGACCAACGAACAGCTTAGCTGGCTCGAAGGCGATCTCAAAATGAGCATGTCAGCCGATCACGTTTTCGTTTTCGGCCATTCTCCCGCATATCCCGTAGGCGGTCATATAGGCAGCTCGCTCGATAAATATCCCGGCCAGCGCGATAAATTCTGGACGCTTCTTAATAAATACCGGGTTGACGCTTATTTTTGCGGTCACGAACATCTTTTCGACAGGCAGAAAATAAATAACGTATTCCAGATAATCAACGGTTCATGCGGCGCGCCTATCAGAACCAAGGTAGGCCGGGGCGGCACTGAAAACTTCAGCGGATCTTTCTTTCAGCATGTTTTAATAGAAGTATCCGGAGCCGACGTAACATTTTCAGTTTACGACGAAACTAAAAAACTGCGCGATAAATTCCGTCTCAGCAGAAGAGTATTGAATGAAATGCACAACAGATAATAGTTTTAACTTCAATATTTTTAAAAAAAAGTATAGCTCAAATCGCCGAAGTTATGATATGATATAGCGTTGAATTTAGTTGAACTAATTTAAACGCTATTGAGTAGTTAAGTAATTTTAACAGAGACGGAGATGATTAAATTGCCGCAAAAAGAAGTGCTGATAGCGCCTTCTATATTATCGGCCGATTTCAACAGGTTAGGCGATGAAATAAATGCCATAACGAAGGCAGGCGCTGACTGGATCCATTTAGACGTGATGGACGGTCATTTCGTGCCTAATATTTCTTTCGGGCTGCCCATATTGAATTCCATATCTAAAACGGCTAAAATACCCATAGACTGTCATCTTATGATAACCAACCCGGAACAATTCGTCGAAAAATTCGCGGCCGCCGGCGCCGATATAATAACTATCCACGCCGAGGCGAGTTTTCACATAGAACGGCTATTAACCCAGATACGCTCGCTCGGTAAAAAAGCCGGATTATCGTTTAATCCGCATACCGACATCGAGATATTAAAACATGTAATACACGCCGTGGACTTAGTTCTAATAATGAGCGTCAATCCGGGGTTCGGCGGTCAGCAATTTATAAATTCCGCAGTCTCTAAAATCAAACGAACGGCTGAAATTGCCCGCGAATATGACCGCGACATTTATATTCAGGTTGACGGCGGCATAATAGTCGAAAATAAAGATTTAGTAATTAATGCCGGCGCAAATGTAATAGTAGCCGGCTCTTCGGTCTTTTCAAAACCGGATTACGCGGCCGCCATAGCCGCTTTAAGATAGGATTTTTTATCATGGCCGATAGCGGTAATATCGATAATAGCATCAATAAAAAAAATAACGATAATATTAATTGCAATAGCAAAACCGGCAGTAATAATAATGATTGCGATAAATCAGCCGCGCTCGCGCCGCGGGATTATTTCAGCCGCGCCCGGCTCGCCTTGGCTAATATAGAACTCGACGACCTTTCATTCGATGAAATCATAGAATATTGCAATTTAACCATTAAAAATAAAACCTGCAATTTATTTATCGTAACCCTCGATATACTCGGCGCATACAACAGCCTTTTCGACGAGCGCTACGCCTCTATTATAAGCGGAGCGGATATAATAACCTGCGACGGCGCGGGACTTAAAATGCTTTCATTCATAAAAGGCGCGGCGCGCATTAAAAATAAAGTCAGCGGAGTCGATTTGAGCGAAAAATTGCTCTCGGCGGCCGCCCGTGAAGGTTATAAAACGGCATTCATAGGCGCGCGGCCCGAAGTGATCGAACGGCTCAAAGCTAAAGTTGAAAACGAATATGCCCCGGCGGGCGAACGCTTTTTTCATCACGGCTATTTCGATCCGGGCGGACGCGCGGCCATAATAGAGCGGCTGTCAAAATTCAAACCCGATATAGCGCTTATCGCGCTCGGAAATCCCGCGCAGGAAAAATTCATAAACGATCTCGCTCCCTTTTTAAAAGGAACGGTATTAATGGGCGTCGGCGGCACTTTCGACGTTTTATCCGGCTCGCTCAAACGCGCGCCGGCGTTTATGCAAAAATTTTATCTTGAATGGCTTTACAGGCTGTACCAGCAGCCGTCAAGAATATTAAGAATGACTAATATTCCAAAATATATTTTATATGTTCTATTCAGCGAGGCGGTAAAATGGATCCGGAAAAAATAGGCGTAAAATTATTCGATAGTCTCATCAATAAAATAAAATACACGAAAGCCGATAAAATAACCATAAGCGGCGCCGACGAAAATATAGGCGCTTTCATAATAAACAGGCTGGCATCTGAATTAAACGGCGCCGATTTCAGCGAATACGAAGTTTTTATGGTAATAACTCCATGTCAGGACTCCGCCGAACGCGCCTGCTGCCAGATAAAATCGATAATGAAAACGGCCGCCGCGGCTAAAAACGCGGAGAAACCCTCGGAAAAAGGCTGCCCGCCTGCTTTTGACTTTAAAGTATGTCTGTTTTCATCGCTTGAATGGTCGGCTTATGAATTTTTATCGCCTTCTCAAAATCTTTTATCGGACCGTATTTCAACTCTGAAAACGGTCGCCGGGTTTAATAAAAAAGCAGGCTGTAAATTATTTATAGTGGCCCCCGTCACCGGGCTTATTCAAAAATGCGGGCCTTATAAAGAAATTGAAAACGCCGGCATCAAATTATCTAAAAACGATACTATCGATATTGAAAAATTAGTTGATACGCTCGTAAAGGCGGGCTATACGCCCGAAGATCCGGTGATCGACCTGGCGCAGTTCGCCGTGCGCGGCGGCATAGTCGATATTTTCATTCCGGGCCTTCAAAACCCGGTGCGCCTCGATTTTTTTGGCGATACCATAGATTCGATAAAAACTTTCAATATAGAAGACCAGCGCGCTATCGAGCAAATAAATGAAGTTTACGTCCTGCCGGCGAGCGAATATATATTCGGCGAAGCTGAAATAGCGGCGATGTTTAAAAATATGGATAAAATATCGAAACTGCCCGCTTCACACGAAGCCCGCCAGATCGCCGAAGGCGTTAAAATAGCCAATATAGAGCGCTATGCGCCTTTTATGTACGATCATTTAATGCCCACGCTGATAGACTATCTTAACAAATACATATCGAAATACTGCGTATTTTACTACTCGAAGGAAGAAGCAGAAAAAGAAGGCGTCGAATTTTTTAAAAAAGTAGAAAAATTATACGAAGAAAATAAACCGGAAGATATTTACTCACTGCCGCCCGAAAACTACTATAAAAACCCGGAAACGCTATTTAAAGATATCGAGCATACCAACTGCGCGGTTAAAATAAATTTAACCGATTACGACGCGCTTGATATATGCGAAGAAAAGCATATAGTATTTGACTTAAACGTTTCGCCGCAGACGAGGTTTTCGGGCAAATTCAACCAGTTCGTAAGCCGCGTCAAAGAACTTTGCGAAGAAGGCAATACCGTCGTTATAATTCTTCCAACCGCAGGACAGATAAAACGAATGACTGAAATATTATCCGCTATGAAACTCGCCGTAGTAATCAACGACGATTTTCTATCATCGCCGCCCGCCCGCAAAACAGTTTATATCAGCGAAGGATATCTGCATAAAGGATTTATTTATAAAAATGAAAAATTAGCCGTATTTTCAAGCTACGAAGCCTACGGCGATTATCAGCCGCTCTACGGCAAGCAGATGGAACTCGACATTAAAAATAAGGCTAAAAACCGCTACCGCAGAATATCATCGCACTTAGAGCTTAACGACGGGGATTATATCGTACACGTAAATTACGGGATCGGAATATACCGAGGTATAACGCTTTTATCAGCGGGAGGCCGTGAGGCCGATTATCTGCTTATAGAATACGCCGATTCCGATAAATTATACGTGCCGGTCGACGCGCTTTCCATGCTGCATAAATACATAGCCTTAGACGGCGCGGAGCCTAAGATCGGAAAACTCAACGATTCTTCGTGGAAACGCCAGAAAGCCACGGCGCACAAATCAATCGAAAAGCTGGCGGCTTATCTTGTAACGCTTTACGCGCGGCGCGCAATGACGCAGGGCCATAAATTCAGCCTCGACAACGATCTAATGCAGCAATTCGAAGAATCTTTCCCCTATAAAGAAACCATCGATCAGCAAAATTCGATATTAGAAGTCAAATGCGATATGGAAAGCGAAAAACCCATGGACCGCCTTATATGCGGCGACGTCGGCTTCGGTAAAACCGAAGTAGCCATCAGAGCGGCTTTTAAAGCCTGCATTGACGGCAAGCAGGTCGCTTTTCTCGCGCCAACGACGATATTGGCCATGCAGCATTATAATACCATCACTTCGCGGTTTTCTTCATATCCTGTGACCGTCGAACTCATGTCGCGCTTCAGGAGCAAATCGCAGCAGAAGGAAACTATCGAAAAATTAAAAGAAGGCAAAGTGGACGTAGTTATCGGCACGCACAGAATAATTCAAAAAGATATGGCGTTCAAAGATTTAGGCCTTTTAATAGTTGACGAAGAACAGCGTTTCGGCGTAAAACACAAAGAACGCCTTAAAGAACTTAAAAACCACGTTGACGTCCTTACGCTCACGGCAACGCCGATACCCAGAACGCTTTATATGTCGCTGGTAGGCTCGCGCGATATATCCACCATAAACACGCCTCCTGCCGAGAGACTGCCCGTAAAAACCTTCGTTTTGCGATATTCCGAAGACATAGTAAAAGAAGCCATAACGAGAGAACTTATGAGACGCGGCCAGATTTATTACGTGCATAACAGAATAGATACCATAAACAGCGTGGTAAATAAACTTACCGCCATGATCCCCGGAGTCCGCGTAAGGGCCGCCCATGGCCAGATGGATGAAAAACAGCTCGAAAAAATAATGGTCGATTTTTACGACCGCGAATTCGACGTATTAGTATCGACGACCATAATAGAAAACGGCTTAGACATATCCAACGTTAACACCATAATAATAGAGCGCGCCGACACATTCGGGCTTTCACAGCTATACCAATTGAGAGGGCGCGTCGGCCGAGCTAAAAACCAGGCTTATGCGTATTTTTTCTTCCCGCACGAATCGATATTAAGCCATATAGCTAAAAAACGGCTTCAGGCGATGAAAGAATTTTCGGAACTCGGCTCGGGTTATAAAATAGCAATGCGCGACCTTGAAATAAGAGGCGCCGGCAATCTTCTCGGCCATGAACAGCACGGCCATATATGCACGATAGGATTCGAACTGTATTGCAGGCTGCTCGAAGAAGAAATCAAAAGGCTCAAAGGCGAAACCATAGAACAAAAGGTTGAATCCGACTGCGAAATAGAAATTAACACAAACGCTTTTATTCCGTCTAATTATATAACTTCCACTTACCAGAAAATAGACGTTTATAAAAGAATGGTAGCAGCGGCCGATTTTGAAGAATTAAGCGAACTTAACGACGAATTGATCGACAGGTTCGGCAAATATCCCGAGCAGGTGTATAACCTGTTTCAGATAGTTAAAGTTAAAATAATAGGCCGCAGGCTTAAAGCCATTTCAGTCAAGGAAGAGAAAAAACATATCATAATCAAATTCCAGAATGCCGGACAGATAGATCCGGCAGCGGTTGAAACGCTGCGTAAAAAATTCGGTAAAAATATAAATTTCGCCGATGAAGACGAAATAACTCTGCTATACCTTACCAAGGCCGATCTAAAAGGCGATAACCTCATACAGATGGTAATATCGGCTCTTATAATTTTAGACAGGCAGCCGGCGGCCGATAACAAAAAATAAGTCTAAGTTATGGTTGACAATTGTAATAAAAACAATTATAATCATAATATTATTTTAGTTATTATGTATAAGTAAGAGGTCATCGCATGATTAATAAAAAATATTTATCTTTGATTATAATCGTTTGTTTACTATCTTTTTTGCCGCCTGTATGCAAAAATTCCATTTTCGCACCGCACTGCTTCGCTAAGGGCGCGGACGATAAATCCGTGGTCCTGAGTTTTTTAAACACGATGAACGACGAAGAAAACGAAACTTTATTCGAATTAGTTAAAGAATACGGCGCTAAAAATCCAAAAGTTAAAATTCAGATCGAAAATATTTCATTTTACGACGCTAAAAATCATTTAGAAGAAAAATTCCGTCAAAAAAACCTTCCGGATATAATGCGCGTAGAAATAAGGCTCATATTGCCATATGCCAAGCAAAAAATGTTTTTGCCGCTCGATTCTTATATATCTACGAACGACTATGTCGATTACTTTCCGTATCTGTATAAATTCAGCGTACTCAATGCTAAAGAGCTTTACGGCATTCCTCAGGTCACCGACTGCCTTGTATTATTTTATAACAAATCGCACTTTAATACGGCAAAAATAAATCAGGCGCCTAAAACCATGGACGAATTTCTTTCATACGCGCGTAAATTGACGATCGATGAAGACGGAAACGCCGCGGATTCAACGCTTTTCAATCAATATAAAATATCGCGGTACGGTTTTTCCTATCACTTCGAATCATATTATTTACTTCCCTTTATTTTCAGTTTCGGCGGCAATTTATGCGACGAGACCGGCGCCTCCCTCATTAAATCCGATAAAACCAAAGCCGCGCTTAAATTTATATACGATTTAAAAAGTAAATATACCGTGGTCCCTTCTAAAATAGACCCTAAATTCGGCCACGACTTTACTTTAATGGAATTTATGGACGGCAGAGTTTCGATGATAATCGACGGCCCGTGGAATATCAAAAAAATATTAAAGGGCGCTGCTTTTAAAAACGCGGATAATCTCGGCTTAGCCGTGATACCTCGCGGACAGAACTCGGCCTCGCCTATCGGCGGACAGTATCTTACAATTTCATCCTCGTGTAAAAATCCCAAAGAAGCCTACGATTTTATCAATTTTATCAATTCGAAGGAAGCGCAGGTTAAATTCGCACGGTCAAATTACATAATACCGACCAGAAAATCGGCTATGGAACAGGTCCAATCCAACAGCGCCGGCGCGGATATCTCTATCAGAAAAATTTTATTCGAGCAGATGAAATTAGCCGCGCTTCACGCTTATAACATACCGGAACCGCAATATTTAGACGAACTCAACAAATCTATCGAAAAACTCCTCAGCGGCCAGACCGGTTTTGACGAAACTCTCGAAGCGCTTACCGATAAATTCGAAGCGCTCGCTAAAGAACTAAAGTAAAATTAAGATTATTATAAACTATCAAACGAAAGACGTGAACGACAATGAGTAGTGAATTCAGCGATATCATTCTTGACAGACTTATAGAATGCGACGCTTCCGACGCTAAAGGTAATGAAGTTAAAAACGATATGCTGAGCAATATTTCCAAGCATATCGCCAACACGCGCGATCCGTTCGCCAAGCGCTCGCTTAATTATTCCTTCTGGAATTTAATTACCTATATTTTAAAAAAGAAAGTGGCCACCACAAAGGGCGCCGAACCTATAAATTTTTCAAACGACGAACTGCTGGCCGTAAATTACGGTTACGTATCGGATATGATAGCAAAAACTTCCGAAAAATTTTCAATAGACGCAATAGATGAAGTTTTTGAATCAAGCTGCTGCATAAACGAAGTCGATATAAAATTTTACAGCATAACGCAGTGGCTCAACGAGCAACTCAAAGAATTCATGGGCATATACGAAATCGATAAATTAAAGAATGAGTACGAGTCAAAAGTAACTAAAACCCATGAATATAAAAAAAGCATCGAAGATAATATGATGCAAAAAAAACAGGTTCTCGCCAGCATTGGAAGGCAGCTAAACAATACGCCTTTATTTTTAAGAGTATATAATCTGTCGGAATCGATAAACCAGAGCACTAATAAATACTCGCTTTACAAGTTTAAAGGCAATTCCGGCATGGCGCTGTCAAAAGAAGAACGCCTCGAACTCATAAATATCGAAAATGAAATAAATACGGCGCGCAACGAACGAAAAGAATTGACTAAATCATATATACAGCTTAATAACGACCTTTGCAAGTTCGAAGATAATATTATAGAAAACGAAATAGAGCTGCTGGGGCTTGTATCAGGTCTCGCAAAAGCTAAAACCGATCTGGAAAATTTTATAACCTCTAAAAATGAAACGCCCGCTTCTAAAAAAGAAGAATTCGTCGCCGACCGCATAACTTATATCAAAAATATGTTCGAATTAGTTTCTAAACGAAATAAAATAGAACCTACTCCGTGTTTAAGCGAAAAAATATCGCCGCGGATACCCGATCTGATAATAGAAGCCTTATGCGAATATCTAAAAGCCGATCCGCGCGTTTTTAAAACTAAAAAATTCAAACGCTTCGGATATCCGTCGGTAATATTCGTTCCCGGCTGCGGCAACGGCATTTACAGTTACGATTACAATGCCCTTATCATTCCTTTCTTTCCGGCGACTAATTTTAAAGAATCCATCATATCGGCCATGGTATTATACCGCTGGGACTGCGACGAAGACAAGGAATTCCGCGAAGCTTTCAACAGCCTTAAACCTTATAAAAAATTATCGTTCGTCGATTTGCAGCGCGCGCTCATTAAAGATTTTACTACCTACATAACCAAAGAACTCAAAGGCTACAAACTCTTCGATAAAGAAATACGCGACTGGTTCGCCTGGCAGGTAGCGCCTAAAAAAGACGAGGTCGTCGATTTCGAAATATCTAAATTCGGCGAAGTTAAGCGTGAAAAAAAATCGGGCGGCTCTTCCGGCCGGCCGGAAGATAAAGTAAATGAAATGATGGCTAAAGCTTCCGAAGCCGAAGCTAAGCGCGAACAGGCATCAAAACTTGTCGAAGAAGCGGAAAAAGCGCACGCCGAAGCTCATGAACTCGCTAAATTAACCGCGGCGGAAGCTGCGCGCATATCGGAAGAAGCCGCTAATAAATCCGTTGAAGCCGCGCGGGCCGATATATCGGTAAAAGCCGAATTCATGATAAAAGCGGCCGAAGCCTCAGGCAAAGCCACTGAAGCCACTATCAAAGCGGCCGAAGCCGCTAAGGCCGAAAATGACGCTAAATTAATTTTAGATGAAAAAAGAGCCGAATTAAATAAATTAAAAGCCGAAGCGGAAGCTATTATGATCGCCGCTAAAAACGAAACGGAAAAAGCCAATTTAGCTAAGGCCGACGAAGAGGCAAAAATAGCTCAGGTTAAAGGCCGCCTCGGCGAGATGCTCAAAACGGCTGCAGCTGAAGAAAATAAAGCTAAAGAAAACGCCGAAAAATTAAAAAATGAAACGGAAAAAATCAAAAGCGAGATGCAGCTTAAATATGCCGAAGCCATAAAGGCCGAAGCCGAACATAAAGCCGCTTCTGAAGTTTTAAACACGGTAAACGGTTTTTTAAAACTGAACGGGCCGGAACTTCTTAAAGTTAAAACTTATGAAGAGCTTAAAAACGAAGCAGTAGTTAAATACGAAGCGGAAGCGGGCGGCTTAACCGGAGAAACTTCCGCAGGCGGCGAAGGCGATGACTTCGATCAAAGAACTTTATTCACGGAACAATTAAATGTTTATAAAGACGAGATCGAAAAATTAAAAAAAGAAAACGAAGAACTTAAAAAATCCCCGGGCGCCGATTCTTCAGGCGGGCCGGCGGCGCCACAAACGGCGGCATCCGACATCGATTATTCTAAAATTCCGGTAAGCGACCGTTTCAACATAGCCAGAAACCTGATATACAACAAAATCAAAACTATTATCAAAGCCGAAAATATAAATGAAAAATTAGTGATAACGCCTTCTGATAAAAGCGCCGAAACTATTAATCTTCATTTATTAAATTTAAACGTTTCAAGCGGAGAGCTCGATTTAATACTAAATACGCTTTTAATACAATCCAAACTTCAAAAATTCAATGAACTGATCAAATAACCATATATGAATAACAGTTCAGCCGGAGGAATAAATGATTTTTATCTTTGAAAATTTTATAAAAAAAATTAAAACATTTCAAGGTTCGCTTCAATATTCGGCTTATTTATCGATAACTTTCTTTTTTGCCGCGGCCTTTGTTTTGACTTCGCCCGTATTTAATGGTCCTCTGAACGCTCAACAGCGGAATCAAATAAAAAAAACTGCCCGGACTGCCGCTAATTCCCGTGAAGCTAAAAAAAATATAAGCATAACAAAATCTAAAAATATTATACGCCTTTTCGACGCCGAATTTGAAGCTGAAATAAACGATATAAATTTTATAAAAGAAATAACCGATGAAATTGAATTCAAACGCATATATAAGGCTTTAACCGACGATATAAACAAATTAAAAGAGTCACTCTCTAAAGCAATCATATCGGCTGACAGAATTTATCAAGGCTGTCTTATCGCCGCTGAAAATAAACACGCGCGGGATCTAAAGGCTGCCGAAACGAAAATAAAAGAAAACCGCGACCCCGACAGAGTCCAAAATTTAAATTCTCTTTTATCTTTATTAAAGCAGGAACAGCGCGATTATTATAAATTAGAAGCTGATAAAACCGTAAATATATTTAAAACTCTTTTCGACTCTTTTTTAAACGCTTACCGCATTCAGAAAAAATTTTTAACCGCAAATACGATATACGAAAATTCCACTTCAGAAATAATGACGGCTTCAGACACTTTCGAAATTCTCATAAAAAATAAAAGCGAACGCATCGAAAAATATATATACGACAAATACGGTAAAATCGATAATGGAGACGGCCATGACGACAAATAAAATATTCGATGAAATTTTTACCGGCGATCATTCAGAACGCGCTGTAGCCTTTAAAAATAATATTAAGTCGGCCGTAGCAAGTTATACGGCCAATCCCTCCAATATTGCTCACATCAGATATTTAAACAGCCAGTACTGGGATATGGTTTATTTTATAATTAAAAAGAAAATCTTGACTACCGGAACTCTTGAATTTAGCGACAGCGAAAAAATAGCGATAGACTTCGGCTATATTTCAGACGAACTTTTAAATGAAAACGGCGATATATCTTCAGTTATTTTAGATGAAAACAAGCCCGTAAATAAACATGACAGCCTTCCGGTTATCTGTTTTTCAATATCGGCCTGGCTCTTTGAACAGCTCCAGGATTTTATGGGAATAAATAAAATCAAAGAATACGAAAAAAGATATGAAGCGCTCGTAGCCTCCGTCAATAATTTAAGGGAAGAAAAACTTATAGTTATCGAATCTAAAGCCAAACTCAATAAGGATTTTTGCGGCAATCCCCCTAAAGGCTTATCCAAAAGTGATATTGATAAAATAATTGATTATAACGAAAAAATAGAAAAAGCGCTCGAAAAATATGGACTGCTGCGCTCGCAGATACAAAACGAACTGCTGTTAAAGAAAAATGAACGGGTCGAATTCGTCACTTTAGAAAACCTTATTAACAATACGCGGGAAGAAAGAAAAAAATTCTGTAAAACCTTCGTTAAAATAAATCCTGATTATCTTTCAAAACTTGTTTTTTTAGAAGATATGATAATCCAGAAAGAGCACGAAATATTCGATAACGTTACTTTAATAGGCAAAAGCCGTCAAAAAATAGAAGAGTTCATATATTCAAAAAAAGAAATATTAGACGAGGAAAAAGACGGGTTTTTAAAAGACAGAATATCGGCCATAAAGAATATTATCGATTTAATATCTAAAAATAATAAAGTGGAACCCATAATTTTTTTAACGCGGCATCTTGATAAAAACATAGCCGGTAAAGTGTTTGAAATTATGGATAAAGCCGTAGTAAGCGATCCCGGGCTTTTTGAAAATAAAAAAGTAAGAATATACGGACATCCTGACGTGATTTTAGTTCCGGGAAGAGGGCGCGGCGATTACGATTATCACATGAACGCTTTTATTATACCGCAATTTCCTCAAAAAGACTATAGCGACTCTATATTAAACGCCCTGGCGCTTTACCGCTGGCAATGCGACGAAGAAAGCCGGGTTAAAAACTCTTTCGCTTTTTTGAAATTAAATAAATACTTTACAAGTGCATCAACGCTTATGCAATCTTTCATTAAAAATTACTGTATTTATATGTCTAAAAGCATAGCCGGCGAAGACGTCGAGGAAATAAACGATTTCGACTGCGAAACTTTATGGTGGTTTAACAGTTTCATTTCAAGAAAAGAAAGCGAACCGTCGGCGGCAATAAAAGACGAGACTAAAGCGCCGGTTGAAGTCAAAACGGAAGATAACAAGCTGATAGCACATGAACAAAAAACAATAGATGCCGCGAACATATCCCAAAAGACCGAAGCTGTAAAAGAAAGCGCCGCGGAACCGAAAGAAACGGAAAAAGACGGCAAAGACGATGAAAAAGATAAAGTAAAAGCCGTTGAAAAACTTTCCGAAAACCTTAATTCAGGTCAAGAACCCGAAGGTAAAAACGCTCAGCAAGGCGTTATTAAAGGACAGGCATCCGCTAAAACAACGCCCGCCATGCCCAGAAAACCTATAAAACTGCCGGGTGAATTCATTATCGAAGAACGGGAAGATGAAAAAAGCGAAAATAAAAATGCGGAAGTTGAACATAAGCCGAAAAATTCTGAAACGAGTGAACTTTCTACTCAAAATAACCGAAACGATAACATTATAGAAAAAGATGAACCCAAAAATAATACTAAAAAGAATGAACCCGAGTATGAAGAAAGCGAAGTTTCTAAAGAAGTTAATGAAACTATCTCTATGCTTTTAAAGGAAAACTCGACTATTATAAAAAAACGGATCCAATCTATATTCAAATTCGAAGATATAACGGTGGAGCCGGCTAAAGACCATCAAAAAGTCAACATCACTCTACGCAATTTAGACGCCGGACAGATCAAGCATTTTTTAAATTTAATGTCGCTGCAGTCTAAATATTATAAATTCATGTCCTCTATAATAAAAGATGAAGAATAAAGGCTTTATAACGTAATAAACTTACAAAATAATTATCCCGGCCTTAATTTAAATATTATTACTTTTTTGTTACCGGTATTATTAAGTATATGGAATATTGAATATGCATGTAAACGATTTTTTCAAGGGAGTATCCGACGCTTTAGCGGCGAATAGAAGCAATGCAGGACTTTTTTTCGCCATAATTGTTTTCTGCGTTCTTGTAATATTTTTATACTTTAAATATTTCTATAAAACTCAGACTGAAAAGCCTGAAGAATCTAAGAAAGACCTTAAAATCAAACATTCGCAGGCAAATCAGGTCAACCGCCTTATCGAAAATATATTCAGCGGTGAAACGAGCCATGAGGCGCTTTCTCTTAAAAATCTGATCAATTACTACATAGACCGCTATATCGAAAACTCTTTAGACGCGCTCACCATTAACGCTCTTAACACCAAATACTGGGAGCTTATAACTTATATAATCAATAAAAAATTTAAAAATAACGGCGTTAAAAACGGAACTGAAAATAATTTATTAGAACTCACTTTCACCAATGACGAAAAAAAAGTTATTGATTTTGCTTATCTTTCCGACCGTCTCATACTTTCAAGCTCAAATTTCGACGAGTCATCCATTAACGAAGCGCTTGTTTCAGACAGTTACATCAAAGAATACGATATTAAATTTCATACCATAACCTCCTGGCTGAGCGATAGCCTCAAAGACTTCACCAGCTCAAGCGCTTTAGAGCGGCTCGATAACGAATATGAAAATATAGAATCGAAAATAAAAATGGCCAATCAGGAAAAAGAGATCAGTTTAAAAACCAGAAAACTTCTTCTATACGAAATAGCCAAGCAAAACGCCGGCACGCCTTTAGTAAAAGCGTTGATGGCTACCAGTGAAAAAATAGACCGCATAATCGATGCTTATTCTTTTTATAAATACAAAACAGGAAGCGGTTTTTCAATGTCGAAAAACGAACTTCTCGAATTCGTCAATATCGAAAATTTTTTAATTAACAGCCTCAGGAACGAACGGCGCGAAGAACTTAAAAATATAGCATACGGCGAAAGATACAACACCGAATTAATCAGCCTTGAAACCGAATTAATAAATAAAGAATACGAACTTCTAAACCTTGTTTCATTAAAAGCTAAATGCATGGTTGAAATAAATAAGCATATCGACTGCCAGAAAAATACCAGCGCCACGGCTAATATAGAATTTTTGAACTCTAAAATCGAATATATTAAAAATACTCTCGCTTTAGTCGCTAAAAAAAATGAGATCGAACCGATTTTATTTATGACGAAGAAGATATATAAAAACATTCCAGATACCGTTTATCAAATTATAGCTAAATTCATAGAAGCCGATCCTATGGTCTTTAAATCAAAATTAAGTAAAAGTGCCGGAATTCCATTTATTTTATTCGTTCCCGGATGCGGCAACGGAATTTATAACGTTGAAACCAATACGCTTATATTACCCGAATTTCCCATAAAAGATTATAATGAATTAGTAATTTCGGCACTCGCGCTCTATAGATGGGAATCTGACGATGAAGGAAATCTTAAAAGATCCTTTCATTCGCTCAAATGCAATAAACGGCTTTCATTCGCCTCACTTCAGCAGGCATTCGTAAAAGATTACGCGCTTTATATAACCAAAGAAAAAGAAGGCAGCGGTCTTGATAAAGATATTATCGACTGGTTTAAATTTGAAATATCGCCGAAAAAAGGCGAAGAAATTAAAATACAGGTCAGAAAAATAAAGGCGGCTAAAGAAGTTAATGCCGCGCTTAAAAACGCCGATGACGATAATAAAGAAAAAATCGAAATTATCGACGGCGACGAAGATAAAGTAAAACAGGAAAATGACGCAGCCGCCGTTGAAACTGCGCAACGGCCCGCGGAAAAAGTTTTGGTTGAAACAGGCTCCGATAAAGCAGCGGACGGTCCGGATGGCAAAAGAGAAGATACTAAAATATCCGGCCCCGAAACGGCCCTTCAGCAATCCGCTTCAGACGGTGTCATAAGCGAACAACAGCTGAAACGGACTTTAGTTTACGATAAACTGAAATTATTATTTAAAAACGCCGAAGCCGCCGAAAATAAAATATCCATCAATTTTATTGACGACGAACATAATTTTAATATAGAATTTAAAAATATAAGCGTCAAAGATTTTGACGAACTATTTAAACTCATCTACGATAATCCTAAAATTAAAGACTATTTAAGCGGGTTATTCAAAAAATAATATCAAAGGCGATATTAAGTTATATTTAACAACACTTATATGTAAAAGAGGGAATATATGCAATCGCTATCGGTTAAAGAACCTGAATTTACGGCGCGGCCTGATTACCTGCCGCTGCACCGGGCATGGTTCGGCCCGGAAGAAGAAAATGAAATAATCGACACACTACGCTCCGGCTGGATAACTACAGGTCCGAAGACAAAAAAATTCGAAGAAGATTTTAAAAATTTTAGCGGCGCAAAACATTGCGTGGCGCTTAATTCATGCACCGCTGCGCTGCATTTGGCCTACGCCGCGTTAGATCTTGGCCCCGGCGACGAAATGATAACAAGTCCCATGACATTCGCCGCAACGGCTAACGCCGCCGTTCACCTCGGCGCAAAACCCGTTTTTGCAGATATAATGCCTGAAACGCTCAATATACACCCCGATGAAATCGAAAAGAAAATAAACGATAAAACTAAGGCCGTAACGGTAGTTCATTATATAGGCCAGCCCTGTAAAATAGATGAAATAAAACAGATAGCCGGCTCTAAAAATATAGCCGTGATACAGGACGCAGCGCACGCTACCGAATCGGAGTATAAAGGCCGCAAAATAGGTTCTATCTGCGATATGAGCGCATATTCATTTTACGCCACCAAAAATATCACCTGCGGCGAAGGCGGCGCGCTTACGGTCAACCGCGACGATCTAATCGATAAAATAAGAATTTTAAGCCTTCACGGCATGAGTAAAGACGCCTGGAAGCGTTATTCAAAAGACGGTTACGCGCATTATGAAATATTATATCCCGGATACAAATACAATATGTTCGACATACAGGCGTCTTTAGTAATGCATCAATTGAAAAAAATCGAAAAATTCTGGGCGCTTAGAAAACAATTCGTCGAAAAATATAACGATGGTTTCAAGGATATCGAACAGATCAAAACCCTTAAAATAATTCCGGATGTCAAACACGCTTATCATCTTTATTCGATAATACTCAAAACCGAAATGCTTAAATGCACGCGCGATGAATTTTTAGCTGAATTACAAAAATTGAATATAGGCGTTTCAGTCCATTTCACCGCGCTTCATCTGCATCCCTACTACCGCGATACCTACGGTTACAGGCGCGGCGATTTTCCAAACGCCGAATACGCTTCAGACAGGCTCGTATCGCTTCCGCTGTTTCCTATGATGAGCCCCGAAGACGTCGAATATAGCGTATCGGCCGTTACGCACTTAATTAAAAAATATAAAAAATAATTAGAAAGGATTTACTATGGCTAAGTTTATATTCATTACCGGCGGCGTCGTTTCATCGCTCGGCAAGGGAATCACCGCTTCGTCGGTGGGCAGGCTATTAAAATCAAGAGGACTTTCAGTAACTATAATTAAATGCGATCCTTATCTGAACGTTGATCCTGGAACTATGTCGCCTTATCAGCACGGCGAAGTTTTCGTCACCGACGACGGAAGCGAAACCGACCTCGATCTTGGCCACTATGAAAGATTTTGCGATATCAATCTCAGCAGGTACAATAACATAACGGCCGGCCAGATATATAACACTATCCTGATAAACGAACGCCGCGGCGACTATCTCGGCGGCACCGTTCAGGTAATACCGCACGTGACCAATCATATCAAAGAACGCATCCAGAGGCCGTTAGTTTACCACAACTACGATATAGTGATCGTCGAAGTCGGCGGCACCGTCGGCGATATAGAATCCCTTCCATTTTTAGAAGCCATCAGACAGATGAAATTCGACTGCGGCCGCGAAAATGTAATGTACATACACGTTACGCTCGTTCCTTACATAAAAGCGTCAGGCGAACTTAAAACAAAACCCACGCAGCACTCAGTCAAAGAATTACGATCGATAGGTATTACTCCCGACGCGATAGTATGCCGCACCGAACACAGGCTCAGTATCGACGTTAAAAAGAAAATAAGCCTTTTTTCAGATGTTGCGCCTGAAGCGGTCATAGAAGCGCGCGACGTTGAATCGCTCTATGAAATTCCGCCTATTATGGAAAAAGAAGGACTGTCGGCCGCTATTATTAAAAAACTGCAGCTTGAATGCGGCCCGCTCGATATGGTAGAGTGGGAAAAATACGTAACCGCCGTTCATAAAAAAAAGAAAAGCGTTACAGTCGGCCTTGTCGGTAAATACACCAACTTAAAAGACGCCTATATAAGCGTAGTCGAATCGCTTCATCATGCCGGAATAGAAAATGACGCCTCCGTTAAAATAAAATATATTTCATCGGAAACCGAATCTAATAAAATGATCGAAGAATTAAAAAATATCGACGGCATACTCGTTCCCGGCGGATTCGGCGAACGCGGAGTCGAAGGCAAGATAGAAGTCATCAGATACGCGCGGGAAAACAATATACCTGTTCTCGGATTATGCCTCGGAATGCAGCTGATGGTAATCGAATACGCGCGCAACGTATGCGGACTTACAGGCGCTAATTCGACCGAATTCGACGAAAACACCCCGCACCCGGTCATTCACATACTGCCCGAGCAAAAAGAAGTGGAAAACCTCGGCGGCACCCTCAGACGCGGAATCTACCCGTGCCGCATCGTCGAAAATACTTTAGCGCACAAGGTATATAACAATTCACTTATATACGAACGCCACAGACATAGATACGAGCTGAATAACTCATACCGCGACGCGCTTACGCAAAAAGGCCTTATAATATCAGGCATATCGCCGGACAACAGGCTCGTCGAAATAGTCGAAATAAGCGGTCATCCTTACTTTATAAGCTGCCAGTTCCATCCCGAATTCCTTTCAAGGCCGATGAAGGCGGCACCCCTTTTCGCAGGGTTCATAAAAGCGTGCAATAACAAATAAACCAAATATTATTATTACTACACATATTTTATATTTTATAAATAAACGGGAGAAAGCGATTCAAATTCTTTCTCCCGTTTATAATATTTTATAACTACGCCGTAAAAAAAATGTCCTTTTATAAATAATAAAATCAAACCATTAATAAGGCGGAAGAATACGCCTGATTATATGAAAAATAATAGCCGCCAGCGTTGCCATGTTTTTTATCAACAAAAAAATCAACGGTTTGTCAACGCCGGCTTCAGCGACAGCCGTAAATTCTTTACCTTCAAGCCGGGCAGTTGCCTTTGCGGCAAGTAATTCTGAAATTTCAAGCATATAATTTAAGGTGTAGGGCCAGCCTGCAATATTTTCATACCATTCAGACGGAATCCCGTCTTTACCGGCACCTGAACCTATTATAGCGCCGGCAATCGCAGCGGTAGTATCGGAATCTCCGCCGCAGCGAATCATAGCAATCACGCCTTCACTAAAGTTATTACAATGCGTAAGCCAGCATTGAATAGCGACCGGGACGCTGTGATAACAATATCCGCTGACGCCCTTTAAAAGGCCCATTTTACAAGCAAATTCAAATGTATTTTCACCGCGCTCTGCGCTTTCAACGACAGAATTCATCAAATTTAAAAACTCGATCTCATCAGGCATAAGCCGCTTTAATACCGACATATATTCGTAGGGCTTTATATTTTTTTTTGACGCTGAACAATATGCCGCGGCAGCAACGGCAAGCGCTGCATTCTCCGCCTTTTTATCGGTATGGGTAATTCGCGTAGATGCTGAAACGAAAGTCCGTAAAGCATCGTCATCATCGCCAAATACGAGGCCAATCAAAGCAGCGCGCATAGCTGGACCATTGCCGGCCGAAAATACCCCGCTGGTTCGAGGCGAAATACCCGCTATAAGTTTCATACACGCTCGCAGCGTAGCGAAACCGGCGCCGGCAGGAATAGTAAAAAGCCATTTTTTAAGCCGGCGGGAAAATTCAATCAAAAAAGAGTCTGTTGTAAAATCAGATTTTATAAGAGCCGCTGCAATCATCAAAGTATGTTCGGTATCATCGGATATCATTCCGCGCCCAAAAAAAAATTTTTGTCTCGAAATGTCAGGATAAAGTTTTTTTTGCCTTTCCGGCGTAAGGTTTTCATATAAAAGACCCAGCGAATCGCCAACCGCAGTCCCTAAAATACAACCGGTTATAGCTGATTTTAAATCAAAAGCAATTTTACTTTTCATACACAACAAATAGAAAATTGTTATTACACATTTATATACTTATCCGCATATCTTTTAAACACAAAATTATGCCGCCATCTTCATTATAACGACAAAATCCGGTTAATTATATTTTTTTATTATATAAGAAAATACCGACCCGGATATTACGAATATTACCAATCCGGCAACTATAAAAGTAAATAAGATGTGATTAAGATGGTCCGTTATGTCGCTCATCAGAGTATCGACGGCCGCCAGATAAGTCTTTCCTTCTTTAGATTTCATCGGAATTACGACCGTACGGAAGTGGCCGTACTCGTCTATAACTTCTTCAAAATATATTTTATCGCCGCTGAAAGCCTTACTTATTAACTCGCCCGGAGTTTTATAAGTAGTAAAAAACTTATAATAACTTTTTGCGGCAATATCTTTTTGATTCGAACTGATCGAAGTCAACGCTATCTCGCCACTGCTTACTTTAAACATGGTGTATATGCAATCAACGCGAAATTTTTCAGCTATTTTAGTTAAATCGACTACATTTTGATGATGACGCTGCTCGCTTACGGATGAAGCGTTTTCTATAGAGTCGTGAAAATCATTGCCAAGCGACATCGCACCGCAATATGCCGCCGCTAAAAGCGTATTATCGGTCGATTTTAATATAAGCATCTTTGAATTATAATAAGAAAAATAAATAAGACTCGATATTGAAAAAAAACTAAGTACCAGAAATATTAAAACGGCTTTATTAGCGTTTAAGCCAAATTTCTGGTTAACTATCCCTGAATTTATTTTATTATCACCGTTAGTCTGATCCATAATAAAATAATTATATCATTTTTTAAGGTTATTTAAAAGAAAATTTTAATTAAATTTTTTTTAATTTATAATTTCGTTAAATTGGCTTATTTAAAGATGTTTTTATAAAATTATCCACATGTTATCAACATCTTATCCACAAATTTAACAAGTTATCAAAAAGTTATCAACGAAGTTATCCACATTATCAACATATCATTTTGATAATAATTTATTTATGATATTTTCGAGGTCGCTTTGCGAATTACATAAAATTTCAATTTTAGAACTTTTATTTTTCATCTTAATCTGGACTTTCATACCAAGAAATTTTTCTAACTGCTCGGCTATCTGGCATATATGTTCATCGGTCGTAGTAACTCTGGCTGTTTCACGTGAAACATTAGTCACTAATTTATGTATTATTTTTTCAGCCTCCCTGACGGAAAGGTCCTGCTCGATGATCTTTTTGCATAATTCGGCCTGCAATTCGGGAGTCTTGACCGAAAGCAATGCGCGCGCGTGGCCTTCAGTTATTTTACCCTGATTAACAAAATTTTTTATGGCATCCGGCAGCTTAATCAGCCTCATAGTATTAGCTATCGCTACACGGCTCTTGCCTATCATTTTAGAAAGCTCATCCTGAGTTATATTAAACTCGCTGATAACCGAATTATAAGCATTCGCCGTTTCAATAGGATTAAGCTCGTCGCGTTGAAGATTTTCTACTAACGCTATTAAAAGACCATTCTTATCGTCAACGCCTTCGCGTATTATAGCCGGTATTTTACCGTAACCGAGCTGAAGCGCGGCGCGATATCTGCGCTCGCCAAATACTATTTCATAACGGCCGTCTTTTTCGCGAACCACTATAGGCTGTAATATACCGTTCTTTTCAATGGATTTCATAAGCTCATCGAGCTTATCCTTACTAAAATTTTTACGCGGCTGCTTGGGGTTCTGCATAATCCGGTCAATTTCGATTTCTTCAATTTTAAGCTGGGAAGAATTTTTATCCGCCTTTTTACCGTTGAATAAAACCAGATTATCGTCGATATCGTTAATAATTTTTAACTTCCTGATAGCCATAAACGCTCCATCTTTTTATCGTTAATCCGCCTTATAATCATATCGTAATAATTATATAAAAAATTATATGTAATTCAAATAAATATCATTTTGATACATTTTTTTGATCAAGGGAGGGAGAAAAGGTTAGCAACCCTTTCTCCCTCCCTTAAACCCTCCCTCTTTCTGCAAATTGCCTGACGCTTTTTTGTTAGTTTATCGATAGCTTTTTCTGTCAGGGCTTTATTTTTTTTGTTTTTGTGTCTGTTTTTCTTTTTGTTTTTGTTTCTTGCTTTTTACTTATTTTCCTGCCAGCTTGCTTGTTTGCATGTGCGCGCGTAACGCGCGCACATGCGGTGCAATAATGGCACTAACGAAACTTTGAACTGTTGCTCACGGTAAAAATTGTCGTAAATCGATTCTAATAATTGCACTGTTAAAATTAAAAAAATGGCAGAAGTTAAATAGTCTTTATAAAAAAGATCAATTAAAACGAATCAAGTTAATAATGCTGTTGTATAGTAAAAGTTGTTACGCTTTAGAGCGTTATCGTGAACCGAAACCTTAAGTTACGGCGGTGCGTAAATAGCATGCCTCCGCGCACGCAACGCGTGCGCGAAGGCAAAACTGACAAAAGACAGGGAAAAAGTTTATGACAGGATAAAAAAACTCGAAGCCGGCAGGAAAAGCCGCCCGAAATAAAAAGGCTATGATAATAGTCTTTTTGTTTTGATGCTGCAAAACTGCGCGCGCCGCGCGCAGTTTTATATTCCGGGAGAGTAAAAGGGGCACGGGGAAGAGAGGGCTATAAGTCCTTTCTTTTCCCCCGTCGCGGTCTTATAGTGGTCAGCGGTCCTATAAATGAACGGCGAACTCGATAAAAAATATCAGGTGACTTTATAATAAAACGAAAATCAAAACGAAAAAATTACCCGTAAAAAAAACCGAAAAGGCGTTATTTTCAATCAATAATAAAGTATGTAATTACTAAAGAACAATCAAGTTTATAATTACTTTAATTAATTTTTATTTAAAATTAATTAAAGTAAATTAAATTGTATTTCAAAAAAAATATTAAATCAATATTAATTAAATATTGACAATTTTTTAAAAATAATTTAGAATCATTAAGAATATTTTTTAAGTCGTTAATTAACTAATTAATCTTAAATTACTTTAATTTTGCAGTTTAATAAAATTTATCAAAATATGCACAAAATCTTTAATAAAGCTATAATTAAATCAAATTTAATCCCGAAACAGCTTCACAGCTTCACAGCTTCACAGCTTCACAGCTTCACAGCCAATTTATCATTATCGGCAAATTATCACAGGTTAATATAAAAGTTAAAGGAAAAACGTGAATTCAATATAAGTTTTCGCGTTTTTTTCTTTTACGCGCGTGCTAATTAAGTTAATAAATCATCAAAATAAATTTCGGAGGTAGTTATGTCAAAAAAAATCAGAGTCAGCTTTTATGTTATGGTTTCGTTATTATTCGCCTCATTTATTTTCACGGGCTGCGGCGGCGGCAATTCGACGAATACGGTTATCAACGAGCAGGTGCCGCTTTCGGGTTCTAATACGGTTATAGCCGATTCGGTTAAAGTAGAAAGAAGCGGCGAAACAGTTTCGATAAGCTATCAAACATCCACTCCGGTAAAAAAAGCCAGTATAGTAACTTCGAGTTTTGCGTTTAATAACGCGCCGCTCTGGTCGGAATTCAACGAAGTAAAAACCGAAGACGGCCTTCGCCACAGCTGCTCATTTAAAGCCGCGGACAATAAACATTTCATGATATACGCCGGAGCGCAGGATAAATTCGACAACGGCGGCAAAGGAATCGAAATAAAGTAAGCCGGTTTATCGAGTATAAATTTGAATTCAACTGAATTTCAGTCAGAATGTGATAGATCAAACACGGACTAACAAGGAGATATTATGCAAAGAAACATATTAACGGCGTTTATCATAATGTTCGTAGCGGTTATATTTACGGCAAATTCGTTCGCACAGGACATACAGGAGACGATAAATTTAAAACAGGGCTTTAACTTCATCAGCTTTAAGCTCGCTCCTAATTTAACTCCGGATAAACTTAAACAAAACTATCCTTTACTCGTTGAAGATATTTACTTATACAGCGCTGCGGCGGGTTCATTTTTGAGCCTGTCCGAGGGCACTCTCGCTTCGCTTTCCGCGGGCAAAGGCTATATAGTAAAAGCGGCAGCCGAAGGCGCCATAATCGTTTCAGGCGCCGCCATAACGGCCGTGCCCGATGCCCAGCTCAAGACGGGTTTCAATTTAATCGGCATCTCGCAGAGCGTTTCAGCAAATACTTTCTCCGGCCTCATGAAAAGTTTCGGCATTATAAAAGGGCTTTACAAATGGAGCCCCGCTGCAGGCAGTTTCTTACAGGTAGTAATGGACTCTGCCGGCAATCCTCAACTGCTCGACAGCGTCGATCCGCAGTTTAAGGCCGGCGAGTCGTACTTTATAAATGTTTACGACAATACCACTCTCAGTTTCAGCGGAAGCTCGCTCAGCTTTATCGGCGGAACCGTACCTATAACGCCGTCTTCTGACATACCGCAAGTCGCGCTCACCGATGTTCCCGTCGCTGAAAGAACGGCCGGCGCCGGAAATATTGCCGGCAAGATAACCGCGCCCTCAAGCGTTTCAGTCCATTATTCCGCTTCTGTATCATTACGGGCGATTGCCGTCACCAATACATCCGATATCAAGGTATGGATTAAAAACCATCCTGAAATTAATGCTAAAACCGATGCTGAAGGCAATTTCGTACTTAAAAACGTTCCTAAGGCGGTTAAAGAAAGCGGCCACACATTAGAATACGAAAAAATCGAAGGCGATAACAAATTTAACGGAGTCATCGAGAATATTCCGGTTGTTGAAAGCAAACAAATAGATGTAAGCAAATACATCGGTCCATTAGTCATTAAAAAATCGGCCGTCGTGCAGGGAAAGATTTCTCTCGCCGACGGTCTTTCGCCGCTCGGCGCGGAAGCTTATATCGCCGGAATTTCGGCTATGATAGCTAAAGCCGATGACGACGGTTCGTTTTCACTTATGGATGTGCCTGCAGGCACTTTTAATATAATTTTTCAGGCTTATGGCTATGAAATATCCAGACAAACCGTTACTTTAGAAGCAAATGAAATCAAGCAACTCGCCGCCATACAGCTTAAAAAGATCACTCCGGTTTCAACGGTCGGTTCGGTCGACGGTTATGTTCTTGCTTCTGACGGCTTGCCTGTCGCGGGCGCGGTGGTTTCAATAATATCCGCCGATAGAAGCGTTGACATTGGCGCGATTTCATCCGCCACGGGGCGTTATAGTTTTTCAAATCTAACCGCCGGTAAGTATAAACTTATATTTTTAAAAGACGGCTATAACGGTTCTGAAAAAGATATAGACATAACCGTCGGCGTAACGGTTAAACATAATCAGACAATAACTAAGATCGTTGCCACACAATCATCCGCTGCGGCTTTCGGCCTTATCGCCGGCAACGTAAAAGATTCCGCTACCGGAGCTCCTATTCGTAACGCTGTAGTATTGACCGTGCCGCCTACGCGCCAATTTTATACCGATTACAACGGTTATTTCGATTTTTTAATTCAGCCAGGCACTTATACTTTAAAGATACAAAAAATCGGTTATAATGAAGAACAGCTCTCGCTTACCGTAGAAGCCGATAAAGTCAAAGAAATCGAGGCCGCGCTCGAAAGTAAAGCCGGAACAGCTCTTGCCGCAAGCGTTTCACTTAACGTAACTTCCTTATCCATCGGCGCCGGCGATACCAGCCAGTTAACCGCCACCATAAAAGATTCTGAAGGCAATATTTTATCGGGCAAACCGATAGTATGGGCTTCTACCGATACGGCAGTCGCCGAAATTACGCAGGGCGGTTTAATAACGGCAAAAAAAGAAGGAACATGCTCGATCACCGCTTCTATAGACGGGAAAGTCGCAACGCTTTCAATGACAGTTAAAGGCGCTTCGGGCCCGGTTGTAACCGCTATAAAGGTTTATCCGGAAACCGTTACGCTGAAACTGACGGAAAGCAAGCAATTCGTGATATTTGCCACCTACGACGACGGCAGCTCTAAAATAATCCCAAATACGATGGCTGCATGGACGATTTCATCAGACAGCCTTACGATGCTCGATAAAGGCTCTTATATAGCATTTTCACCCGGCAGCGCCGTTGTTACGGCGAAATTTAACGCTTTAAGCTCTACCGCCAACGTAACCGTGATAGATTCGAGCGACACCGAACCGCCGCTTATCAGCCATTCAGTACCGGTTTACACGGCCGACAAAGATTTGATAATAAGCGCGAGCGTAGCCGATAACGCAGGCGTTTCAAAAGTATGGCTCTTTTTCCGCACTATCGGCGCCGCCAGCTTCATTAAAGTTGAAATGACCGCGCCGGCAACCGGCAGATATTCCTACACCATACCGGCCGCTCTGGTGACTAACGAAGGCATCAACTATTATATTACGGCAGAAGATACGAAATCGCCGACGCCTAACAAATCCACATACCCCGTAAACGGTTCAACGACGCCTCTTGAATTAAAGCCTTTAATAGCATTATCAAGTTTAACTTTATCAAAATCCGCCGATAAAGTTAATTTATCTTCTTCATACGATTTAACGCCGATTGTTTCAGTGGCAAAATATTCGGACGGCACAGGCAAAATCGTAGTCGCTTCGTGGAGCGTCGTTTCAGGCGGCGGAACGCTTAACGGCAAAATATATACCGCGCCCTCATCGGGAACGCAAGCAACGCTGAAAGCCACATATACGGAAAACGGAGTAAGCGCGAGCTCAAATTTCGTTTTAACTCTCGAACCGGCTGGACCGACGGTTACTTCGATAGCAAATCCTTCTGATATTTATGTCGCGACCGATACCATGCAATGGGCAATTCCTTTTCCAACCGCCGTTACCGTCGCTTTATCCAACGCGACAACAGGCACAAAAACAGTTACATGGTCAACGGCCTCAACGCCGGCTTATAATGCTTCACTTCCCGGTACATATAGTTTTACCGGCGCAGTTGAAGGAACTACGCTCTCGGCGCGAATTAACGTAATTATTTTTTCAAGCCCGTCAAGCGTAGTCATTACAGGCACTTTGCCCGCTCTGTCTGCGCCGAAGGACGGTCCCGGCTACATGGTCAACTACGGTACTAACTATGAAATGGGCGTTTTTAACTTCGCTACAATGACTGAAATCACCGGTTCATCGGTAGTAATTAACGGCCCTTCTTATACCGCTACCGTTCCAGCTGGTGCGGCCAGCGTTACAGCTTTAGTGGTCATCAAGCACAAAACCACCGGCAAGATCACCAGCTCGGCGCTTGCCGGAACACTTCCGACCGCCGCCGCTATGAGCGCGGCTTCCGTTTCAAAAATTACAATCAACGGAGTTAATCTTACCGCGGAATCAATGGCGCTGGCAGCTATCGCAAAAGATAAAGCTATAGTCGTTCCTTCGGTTCCCGTCTCTTCAAGCGTCACTACGATGTCCGCAAGCATAAAATCGGCGATTGAATCGGCGGTCGGAACATCAACGGTTACTTCAATTTCAAATGCTGTATCAAGTTTCCAGACGGTTCTCAACAGCTACAGCGTTTCCGAATCAACCAAAACTTCCATATTGTCAGCTCTCGATGTAACTTTGTCCGGCGTTCTTAACGCGTTTGTCGTTGCCGTCAAAGACGCTTCGGCCGTTATCACGTCAGCCGGCGGCGCTACAACCGTTACGGTCAGCGGCTGGGCCATCAGTGGTACTTCGACCACGACCGACGTTACTATGGCTGTTAACGGCATATTAGTAACTTCAATTACCAGCGTTACCAATCCTGCCGATATCACCGTAGCAAGCGGGACCGCAGTTACCGCTATCACATTCCCGACGACCGTTACAGTTGTAAAATCGAATGACACGGTGGCTACCGCATCAGTGACCTGGTCGACCGCTTCGATTCCGGCTTATAACGCCGCCGTTAACGGCACATATGTATTCACCGGCATTGTTTCCGGCACGACGCTTACAGCATCGGTAAAAGTTATCGTCGGCTCCGCTCAACAGATCGTTGCCACCCCGACATTTACTCCTGCCGGTGGCACTTACAATTCAGCTCAGAGCGTAACTATAGTGTGCGCTACCTCCGGCGCTTCGATATATTACACCGTAGATGGCACAAATCCAAATTTGAGTAGCGCGCTTTACAATGGGCCTATCTCAATATTGGCTACCACCACGATAAAAGCTATAGCCGCAAAGACGGGCATGACCAATTCGAATATTGCCACGGCGTTTTATGTAATAAATAATATACCCGTAATTACAAATGAACGAGTTGTGCAACAAGCGAACGGGGATTTAGTCGTAACATGGAATACCGATATTGTAACAGCTGCTGCAGCTAAAGTAAAAATAACAAATTCTATACCTGCCCCCGGCGATCCTTTTGTGACAGAATCGCCATCAAATTCAACTTCACATACTCTAACCGTTCCCGTAGGTCTTTTAGCAAGTTCATACGACAGAATATCGATTTCATACTATATAGGTGAAGAGGGAACGATAAAATATATAATGAA
>CAYTCW010000038.1:0-34814 GCA_964436235.1 uncultured bacterium | reverse complement strand
GAAAACGGACAGCCTCCGCTGCCAGAACGCGGACATTTTTCGCGGGAAATAACAGGAAAGAGAACACCAGATGATAGGCGAAAGCATAAACAACTAACCGGAAAAAGCTCTGTGTAAACTATTAATTAATAAATCAAAAAACAAATTATTGAGTACTTTTTAAAAAATTATTTAATATTAATGGAGGTTTAGCAATGAGTATGGACAATCTATCTATCAAGGCCAAGATATTCGGCCTTATCATTTTTGCGGCCGTCGTAGTGGGAATAGTCGGCTATATCGGAATTAAAAACATTCACGCAATCGATGACGCGGATACTATGCTGTATGAAAAAATGCTCGTACCCATAGTTCAATTAAGCGACGTAGGAACTTACTATCAACGCATTCGCGTTAATATCCGCGACACTATAATAGCCACCGAAGAAAAAGATATTAAAGCAAAAGCTGACCGGATTGCCGAACTCGAAAAGATGATGAACGATAATTTGAAAGAATACGAAAAAACTATATTAAGCGCTGAAATGAAATCGTTATTCGACAAATTCAAAGATACTTACAAAGCTTATAGCGACAAAATAATATTGCAGGCAGTCGAGCTGGCTCTTCAAAATAAAGATTCAGAAGCCGTAGCTGTAATGGGCAGCGCAGAAGGTTCTAAGTTAGCTGCCGAAACGCAGAAAGCCTTCGACGATATGGCTGATATGAAAGGAAAACAGGCAAAACAAACCGCCGACGATAACACTAAAATGGCGAACGCGGCTACTAACTACATGATCGCCCTTATCATAGGCGGCGTCATTTTAACCCTTATCGTAGGCTGGCTAATCGTTTCCAACGTTTACAGCATTCTTAACTTCCTTATCGCCGAAGCTAAAAAACTTACGGCGGCGGTTAACGAAGGCAAGCTCGACATTCGCGGCGACGCCGCGGGAACCAATTTCGAGTTCCGTGGAATTGTGCAGGGCGTTAATGAAATGATCGACGCATTCGTTCGTCCGATCAACGTTACCGCCGAGTATGTAGATAGAATTTCCAAAGGCGATCTTCCTCCGAAGATAACCGATAAATACAACGGCGATTTCAACGAAATCAAAAACAACCTTAACCAGTGTATCGACGCTATCAACCTTCTTATCAAAGACGCCGGTTCGCTCGTTGTAGCGGCGGTTGAAGGAAAACTCGACACGCGCGCTGATGCAACCAAGCACCAGGGCGACTTCCGTAAAATAGTAGAAGGCGTTAATAAAACTCTCGACTCGGTTATAGGACCGCTCAATGTTGCTGCTGAATACGTAGATAGAATATCCAAAGGCGACATCCCGCCCAAAATAACCGATAAATACAACGGCGATTTCAATGAAATCAAAAACAACCTTAACCAGTGCGTCGATGCGGTTAACCTCTTAGTTAAAGACGCCGGTTCGCTCGTTGTAGCGGCGGTTGAAGGAAAACTCGACACGCGCGCAGACGCTTCCAAGCATCAGGGCGACTTCCGTAAAATAGTCGAGGGCGTTAATAAAACTCTCGACGCGGTTATAGGACCTCTTAATGTAGCTGCTGAATATGTAGATAGGATATCTAAAGGCGACATCCCGCCCAAAATAACCGATAAATACAACGGCGATTTCAACGAAATCAAAAATAACCTTAACCAGTGTATCGATTCATTAGGCGGCCTCATCAGCGAAATGAACAATATGAGCAAACAGCACGACCTCGGCGACATCGACGTAGTTATTAATAAAGAGATATTCCAGGGCGCATATAAATTGATGGCTCAGGGCGTTAACGACATGGTCAACGGCCACATCAGCGTCAAGAAAAAAGCTATGGCATGCATCGGCGAATTCGGCCGCGGCAATTTCGAAGCGCCGCTCGAAAAATTCCCCGGCAAAAAAGTTTTCATAAATGAAGTTATAGAACAGGTGCGTCATAACCTTAAAGCGCTTATAGCCGACGCCAATGTACTCGCCGTAGCCGCCGTCGAAGGTAAACTCGACACGCGCGCCGACGCTTCCAAACACCAGGGCGATTTCCGTAAAATAGTAGAAGGCGTTAATAAAACCCTCGACGCGGTTATAGGACCTCTCAACGTTGCCGCCGAATATGTGGATAGAATAGCTAAAGGCGACATTCCGCCCAAAATAACCGATAAATACAACGGCGATTTCAACGAAATCAAAAATAACCTTAATATGTGTATCGACTCACTTAAACTTCTCATCGTCGACGACGGCGGCGTAGTGCTTGAAACCGCGGCCGAAAAAGATCTCACGGTAAGAATGAAAGGCACCTATCAGGGCGCATACGACACAATGAAACGCAACATCAATTCATTGCTCGAAAGCCTCGACGAGGCGTTCTCGCAGGTATCTTCAGCGACCGAACAGGTAGCCGCCGTTTCAAACGAAATATCTTCGAATGCGCAGAGCGTGTCTCAGGGCGCGCAGAGCCAGGCATCTACAGTTGAAGAAATATCGGCTTCTATCGCAGAGCTTACTAAATCGACCAACGATATAGCCGATTCAGCGCAAAAAACCAACGCCATGGCCGAAGAAACTAAAAAAGAAGCCAACGAAGGCGGATTAGCGGTTAATAACGCAATCGAATCGATGAAACTCATAAGCCGTTCGTCGGAACAGATATCGGCGATAATAGGCGTTATAAGCGAAATAGCCGACCAGACCAACCTTCTCGCTCTTAATGCGGCGATAGAAGCGGCGCGCGCGGGCGAACACGGCATGGGCTTCGCGGTAGTAGCCGACGAAGTTAGAAAGCTCGCCGAACGCTCCTCCACGGCGGCTAAAGAAATAACCAACCTCATAAAAGAATCGTCGAATAAAGTGGCTGAAGGTTCCAAGCTGTCCGAGCAGGCCGGCGACGCGCTTAAAAAAATACTCGACGGCGTTGAAAAAACCGCTAAAGCCATCGAACAGATATCAGCGGCTACCGAACAGCAGGGCGCTACGGCGAACGAAGTATCCAAAGCCGTTGAAAACGTGGCTTCGATCACCGAAGAAAACGCGAGCTCCTCTGAAGAACTCGCGGCTTCAAGCGAAGAACTTTCCGGCTCCGGCGAATCTTTACGCCAGTTGATCGAAGAATTTAAAGTCAGCAAATCGACGGCTAAAAAAAGCACGGGTTCGAACGCGGCCAGACACGATATGACGGCGGCAGCTCATAAGGGCGCCGAAATAATTAAAAAAAGCGAAAAATTGACTAAATAATCAGGCAGGCGCCGATTTATTAAAGATTAAAGCGCTTATTTACAATTATGAGCGCTTTAATCTTTGGTCGAATAAATAAAACGCATTCGATATTTCATAATTCAGAACTTAGATTTAACATTTAATCCATAGGAAAGGCTTTTAGCCGTTCCTATGGATTTTTAAAAAAATTGAAATTGAAAAGAGTAAAAAAACAATGGCATTCACATTTTTTTTCCGCGATCTTCACACTATAGAATTAACCGTTAAACATCTACTGCCTTTTATTTCGGGCCGCAATAAAGTTAAAATATGGGACGCCGGCTGCGCTATGGGGCCCGAACCCTATACTATAGCGATAGTTCTGGCCGAAAACATGGGACGCTTCGCGTTCCGTAATATCGTATTCGACGCGACGGATATCGATGAAAGCGATACTTTTGGCAAAATCGTCACGGAGGGCATCTATCCGGAAGACGAATTAAAAAGGATACCCGCCGATATTTTCAGCAAATATTTCGCGCCGGCGGATAAGCCCGGTCATTTTATAATCGACGAAACAGTCAGAACGCGCATGCAGTTTCGCAAGCACGATCTTCTGTCATTTCAATCCATAGGCGAAGATTACAGCCTTATCGTTTGTAAAAACGTGCTGCTGCACTTCCATCCCGATCAGCGAATCGAAGTTATAAAAATGTTTCACCAATCATTAGCGCCGGGCGGCTATTTTATGAGCGAACAGACGCAGAAACTGCCCGATGAACTTTCGCATTTATTTACAAAAGTCGCCGACGACGCACAGCTATATAAAAAAATATGAAAGTATTTCTATTCCATAACGAAGAAACCTATTCCTGCAACGCCTATTTAGTTCTCGGCGACTGGAACGCGATATCCGATACGAATACGCTCATCGACGTAGGCACCGACGATTATATAATGAGCCGTATTCCATATACTTCGACCGGCGTGGGAAAAAAACCGGTCGAGCAGGTTATTTTAACTCATAACCATTTCGACCACGCCGGCGGCCTTAAATACGTAATAGAAAAATACAGGCCGGAAGTATGCGCGTTCTCTAAATTTGAAGGCGTAACGAGAGTTTTAAATGACGGCGAATATATTAAAATCGGCGACCACGCTTTCGAAGTTTTAAGTATAACCGCCCATTCAAACGATTCAATCTGCCTTTACTGCAGCGATGAAAAGGTTTTATTCGCCGGCGACACTCCGCTTAATATAAAATCGCCGGGCGGCTCCTATCCGCTTTCTTTCGTGGCCTCGCTCGAACGCATAGTTTCGCTCGATATCAAAACCATCTATTCCGGCCACGACGCGCCTGTAACCGAAAACGCCAACGCTATGATCAAAAATACGCTTATGAACGTAAAAAAAAGTTTGATCGTCGCAAATTAACATTGCCAGCCATCAATTTCAAAATTATTTTTATATTAACCCGACAGAGGGCGCCGTATAATTTTTCCGCGGCCCTTTTTAAATCCCGCAAACTTAAAACAAATTAATATTTTGACTTAAGTCATTTATTTTTTAACTGATTTTATGTATAATATCATTAAATTATTAATTATTTTGACGGAGGCCTGTTATGTTATCTAAACTAACCGCCAGAACTAAATTTTCACTCATCGCAGTACTGTTTATCGCTTTTATTATGGGAATGCTTTACTACACGGTCATTTCTATGAAGGGCCAGCGCATGGACTCTTTAGTGATAGATCTCGCCGGCCGCCAGAGAATGCTGAATCAAAAGTATATGAAAGAACTTTTTTTAGCTTCTAACGGATTTAAAGCCGGTCACGAAGAAACCTGCCGGCTGCTCGAAGAAACCGCCGCCGCTCTTAAAAACGGCGGCGCTGCGACGCACAGCGTCGGTTCATCGCTAAAAGTCGAGCTGCCGGAGGCTTCCAGCGCAGTTATAAAAGCCAAAATCGACGAACAGATAGCGGCTGTCGCAAAGTTAAAGGCGGGTTCAAAAGAATTACTCGGCGCTGATATTAAAAGCGAAAAATATGCCGCCATTCTACAAAAATTACTCGACGACGGAAACGCAATGCAGGGCATATCCAATGAAATCGTAAAACTGTTCACTCAGCATTCAGAAGCTAAAATCGATTCGATGATCAAATTTGAAATTATGATAGCCCTATTGATTTCACTCATAGGCGCGGCGCTCAGCTGGAGCGTAACCGGAGGCGTTATCTCGGCGCTCGAATTCATGATGAACGAAACCGAAAAATTAAGCCGGGCGGTCGTTAACGGACAATTGAGCGCGCGGGGCGATACTATCAACACTAATTTTGAATTCAGGCCGGTTATCGAAGGAATTAATAAAATTATGGACGCCTTCGTCCGCCCGATTAAAGTCACGGCTGAATACGTGGATAAAATATCTAAAGGCGACATGCCGCCTAAGATCACCGATAGCTATAACGGCGATTTCAACGAAATAAAGTTAAATCTCAACCGCTGCATCGACGCGGTATCGCTGCTGATCAAAGACGCCGACTTCCTTTCGCAAGCCGCGATTGCGGGCAAACTCGGCACGCGCGCGGACGCATCGAGGCATCAGGGCGATTTCGCTAAAATAGTAGGCGGCGTTAATAAAACGCTCGACGCGCTCATAGGGCCGCTCAACGTAGCCGCCGAATACGTCGATAGAATTTCAAAAGGCGATATGCCGCCTAAGATCACCGATAACTATAACGGTGATTTTAACGAAATAAAAATAAACCTCAACCAGTGCATTGAAGCTGTATCGCTTCTTATAAGCGACGCGGGCTCCCTCGCCGCCGCCGCGCTCGAAGGAAAACTTTCAACGAGAGCCGACGCTTCAAAGCACAGAGGCGACTTCGCTAAAATCGTTGACGGCGTTAATAAAACGCTCGACGCGGTTATCGAACCGCTCAGCGTAGCCGCCAATTACGTGGACAGAATATCTAAAGGCGACATCCCGCCTAAGATAACCGCTAATTACAGAGGCGATTTCAACGCGATTAAAAATAATCTAAATCAATGTATAAACGCGGTTAACGCGCTTATCTCCGATTCAAACGCGCTCGCCGGAGCGGCGATAGAAGGCCGCCTTGCCACGCGCGCGGACGCTTCAAAGCACAGAGGCGATTTTGCCAGAATCGTTGACGGCGTCAATAAAACGCTCGACGCGGTTATCGGGCCGCTCAACGTAGCCGCCAATTACGTGGATAGAATATCTAAAGGCGATATTCCCGAAAAGATAAGCTCAAAATATAGCGGCGATTTCAACACCATCAAAAACAACCTCAACCAGTGCATAGACGCGGTTAATTTACTCATATCCGACGCGAATATGCTTTCGGCGGCCGCAGTGGAAGGAAAGCTCGAAACGCGCGCGGACTCATCCACGCACCGGGGAGATTTTCGTAAAATAGTCGAAGGCGTCAATAAAACGCTCGACGCGGTAATAGGGCCTCTGCATATAGCCGCAGGATACGTTGACAGAATATCTAAAGGCGACATCCCGCCTAAGATAGAAGAAAATTATAACGGCGATTTCAACGAAATTAAAAATAACCTCAACCAGTGCATAGATTCGCTGAAAATGCTCATTATAACCGACGGCGGAACCGCGCTTCAAACAGCCGCCGAAAAAAATCTCACGGTTAGGCTCAAAGGCTCATACCTCGGCGCTTACGATATAATGAAACGCAATATAAATACGCTTTTAGAAAACCTTGACGGCGCGTTTTCACAGGTTTCATCCGCCGCCGGCCAGACGGCTTTGATTTCAAACGAAATATCATCCAACGCCCAGAGCGTTTCGCAGGGCGCGCAGAGCCAGGCATCGACGGTAGAAGAAATATCGGCGTCGATAACCGAATTAACCAGATCCACCAACGACATAGCGGCCTCCGCGCAAAGAACCAACGCCATGGCTGGCGAAACTAAAAAAGAAGCCGCGGGCGGCGGTATCGCAGTCAATAACGCCATCGAAGCCATGAAACTTATAAGCCGTTCGTCCGAACAGATTTCAGCGATAATCGGAGTGATTAGCGAAATAGCCGACCAGACGAATCTTTTAGCCCTTAACGCCGCCATAGAGGCCGCTCGCGCGGGCGAACACGGCGCGGGATTCGCCGTAGTCGCCGACGAAGTCCGAAAACTCGCCGAACGCTCCTCATCGGCCGCTAAAGAAATAACCAACCTCATTAAAGAATCCACCGTTAAAGTAGCCGAAGGCTCAAAATTGTCAGAGCAGGCAGGCGACGCGCTCAAGCGGATATTAGACGGCGTTGAAAAAACAGCTAAAGCCATAGCCGAAATATCCGCTGAAACCGAGCAGCAGGGCGAAACCGCGAAAGAAGTCGCCGCCGCCGTCGAAAACGTGGCGTCTATAACGGAGCAAAACGCCAGCGCTTCGGAGGAACTCGCGGCCTCCAGCGAAGAACTTTCATCCGCGGGCGAATCGCTGAAAAAATTAATAGCGGAATTTAAAGTCAGCAAAATAAAAATATAGAATTATTTTTATTATTTTTAATTTGACTTTTAAGCCGTGATTAATTATAATATAAGATACAAAAATATAAAGTTAGATTAACGACTTTATTTTTAAATAATATATATAAAACAAAACGGAGGTGAGTCAAATAGATAATCCAGTAATACTGAACTTAGTATGGTTACTAGTAGGCGCCATGACGGGCGCAGTCATAGTTTTTTTATCGAAAAAATTTTACACCGACAGTAAAATAAATTCTACGAATTTAAAAATACAGGAAATGCTTAAAAAAGCTAAAGATGAGTCTGAGAGCATATTAAAAGAGGCGCATCTCGAAGCCAAAGAGCAGCTTGTTGAGTTAAAAAAAGAGCTTGAAAAAAGGTTTCAGAAAGAAACGCGTGAAAAACGCGATGAGCTTTTAAAATACGAACAGAGAATTAACGCCAAAGAAGCCAAGAACGACAAAAAAGCCGATACTCTTGAAAAACGCGAAAAAACGATATCGCAAAAAGAGCAGGACATAGAAACTTTAAAAGTCGAAACGGAGTCTTTAAAAAAGCTTCAGGTAGAAAAACTTGAACAAATTTCAGGATTAAGCATGAACGAAGCGCGCACTCAAATATTAACCACTATCGAGATGGAACTTCAGGGCGAAATCGCGAAAAAGGTTAAAAAAGCTGAGGACGAAGCTAAAGAAACGGCCGACAGAAAGGCCAAATGGATAATAGCTACGGCGGTTGGCCGCTGCGCTATAGACCACAACGTCGATTCGATGGTTACGGTCGTAAATCTTCCTGACGAAGATATGAAAGGCCGCATAATAGGACGCGAAGGACGCAATATCAGAACATTAGAAAGCCTCACCGGCATTTCCATAATAATCGACGACACGCCGCAGGCGGTAGTTCTATCGGGCTTTAATTCCATAAAACGCGAAATCGCCAGGATATCTTTAGAAAAATTGATCCGCGACGGAAGAATACACCCGGCGCGCATCGAAGAAGTAGTGGCTAAAACCACATCTGAAATCGAACAGACCATCCACGAAATAGGCGAACGCGCGACGATCGAACTCGGCGTACAGGGCCTTCACTCAGAGCTTATCACACTCATCGGCAAACTCCACTACAGAACTTCATACGGTCAGAACCAGCTTCAGCACACCGTAGAAGTCGCAAAACTTTCCGCCATAATGGCCGGAGAGCTCGGAGCCGACGTGCAATTAGCAAAAAGGGCCGGGCTTCTGCATGATATCGGCAAGGTAATAACCAGCGAAGCCGAAGGATCGCACGCTATAATCGGCGCCGACCTCGCCAGAAAATACGGCGAACCGCCGAAGGTAGTTAACGCGATACTCGCGCATCACGAAGAATGCGCTCCCGAAACGGTCGAAGCGGTCCTCGTAGGCGCGGCAGACGCCATTTCAGCGTCCCGTGAAGGCGCTCGTTTCGAAACTATCGAAGCATACGTGAAACGTATCGAATCGCTCGAAAAAATAGCAAGCTCTCACGAGTGCGTCGCGGCCGCTTATGCGCTGCAGGCGGGCCGTGAAATACGCGTTATCGTCAAGCCTGATATGGCCGACGATAATACCGCCGCGAAACTTTCGCACGACATAAAAACTAAAGTAGAGCACGAACTCGAATTTCCAGGACAGATCAAAATTGTCGTCATACGCGAAACACGCGCGATAGAATACGCGAAGTAAATAAGGCATAAAAACACGACGGCAATGGGGGCAATTAAAAGATAAATTGCCCCCATTGCCCGTTTAAGGTATATCATGATTAACGATTCGCCAGTGGAAAATAAAATAATCATATATTTAAAAAAATATCTGATAGCTTTAATTATATGCTTTATATTTTTCATCTCATTAATCCACGGCTACGCGGCTAAACTCGAAAAATACGACATGCAGCTTATGAACGCCGAAGGATTATACAATAAACTTTTACCTTATTCATTCATTAAAAATATTCTTGCGGCGCCTGACGATAAACTCCTTCGCGGCTGCGACGATATTATAAATCTTCTGAAAAAAAATAAAATATACGAATCGAATTATTATGCGTCGATATTCACCAAAGAAGCCGTCAAAGCTATCAGTTCGAATCCGGCCAGGGCGCGTTTAATGTTTGACTGCGCCAAAAAGTTTTCACCCGGCTATCAAAAAGCCTATTTTTCACAGACTGCGGCGTCTTTATACGACTTCGATCCGCTTAATTCATTCGATAACATCGCCCGGATTTTATATTTTAACTTTATAGCGCCCGGCGCGATCTTTAATTCAATGAATATAGCTCTCATAGCGCTTATTTCATTTATATTCATTCAATTCGTTTTCCTCTCCGCGCTTTATTTAAAATACCGGAGGTTGATAATGCATGAGGCGCACGAGCTCGAAATAAATACGGTAAATATATCCATCGCCCCGTATTTAGATCCAAAAGAAAAAACCGCATCTTCGTTATTGAGTAAAAATATTATAATATGCCTTATGTTCGTTATATTTTACTGTTATTTTTCGACCGGCTTCGGCAAATATTTAAAATTATGCGTCGAAACTAATTATTTTTTAAAAAACCATCTCGAATTCCAGGCAGTTAACGCCATACCGCAAGATTCGAGCCGTCTTTCAGACCTCGATAAAATATTAGCTCAAGCGTTCGTTAACGAAAAAATATCCTTAGATTTTTACAATTACTTTTCCTACACCGCGAAATTATTATCAAACGACGCGAAAGCCGCTCTTTATTATTTAAAACGCATCGGGCACAATTCTTTTTTAGTTAATAAAACCGACGGAGGCGATCCGGTTTTTCTCGAAGATTCCGACCTTTACAGGGCTTTTTTTTCACCGATGCGCAGCAACCCGATTTTTATGATAGCCGTACTTCTAAACGTTCTACTGATAATAGTTTTTATGGGTATAATCAGAAAAGCCGCGATATTCAGGGATGCGGCAAAAGCCGATCTGTGCGCATGTTCGACGATAAGCTGTCCCGAGTGCCGCGTTCAGGTGGGCCTTTGCAATTGCTGCCTGATGCCTCTGAAATCGCAGGACGTCAATAAAAATATCAATAGCATTTTTTATCCGCACGATAAAAAAATAATATATTATATTTCTCTAATATTGCCCGGCTTTTCCTTTTTTTATTTTTCGGAATTCATTCTCGCCTTTTTTTATTCGGCGCTGATTATAAATCTTGTAATATATAACGCTGCCGCTGCCGCCGGATTATTTCAACCCGGAACGGTTCCGCTGTCGATGATGATCTTCGTTTATGTAATTTATATAGTCGAATACTGGTTTTATATAAAAAGTAATTATAAATAAGACGATTTTATTTTTTCAGCAGCCGCCTCGAGAGTGGGGCACAGCGTGAAAACATTTAAAAGCCCTGTCATATCGAATATTTCTCTGATTTCTTCAGGAACTTCGCAAAAAACGAAATTTCCTTTATTGCCTTTAATTTTTTTCGACGCCGATAAAAATACCCTCAAGCCGGCGCTGCTTATATATTCGAGTCCGCAAAGGTCGAATATGTAATACATATCGTCACTATCGAGCATGGCGTTCAATTCGGCCTCCGCGTCGTCGGAATTGCCCGAATCGATCTTCCCCCTGATGTTAATGACGCTTATATCTTCTATTTTATATAAAATCAACTCGTACTTATTTATCCTGCGTTCCTGGCTCAATGCTTTCTCCTGGCTTTAAAATTATCTATGGCTGATAGTATTTCGTCTTTCTTCCTGTCTATTATTTTTTTGCCGGTCTGAATTATAACCGGCAATTTATCGACGTCCCACATGTGTATAACCTCGTCAAAATGCATGTTAATGATAACGATTTCATGATGATGCATGTCGATGGCAAGCGCCATCTGCTTTTTTTGAGTCGAAGTGTAACTGCGGCTTATGAATTGATGAAAATATTCTATAAAACTTTTCGACTCAGTTTTGACCTGCTGCTCGATAGCTACGGCTATTATAACGTCGTAGCCGCGGTTAACGGCTTCGAGGACCGGCAGAGGCGAACTGAACGCGCCGTCAACGAACCACTTGCCGCCTATATTAAGAGGCGGGAAAAAAGGAAACTGCGCCGCCGATGAATAAACCGCATCGGCGAGATCGCCGGAATCGATCAAAACCCCCTCGCCGCTATCTACGTTCGTAACCTGCACCAGCGCGGGAATTTTCAAACTATCGAATTTTGAATTTTTAAATATTATTTTTAAAACATCGATAAGCCTTTGCGGTTTGAGAATTCCGCGGGTTTTGTCGAAACGCCCGAACGGCATTCTGGCTATGCCGAGAAGCGTTCTGTAATCTACATGCGAAAATAAACTTTTAGTTAAATACTTAGTAAATAGTTCCGTTATTTCCGCAGAGTTATAACCGAAGCCGCGCATCGCTGAAACTATGGCGCCGCCGCTGCAGCCTATCAAAAGATCTATATCGACACCAAGGCCCTCTAATAATTCAAAAAGCGCTATGGCACAGGCCGGCTTTATACCGCCGCTGCCGACTACAACCGCTATTTTAGGTTCGTTGCCGCCGCTTTCCGTTTTTGATCGCATAATTTAAATTCATTTTTTATTATTGTTCAACATCGATTTTTTCATATAATTTAAACTTTCTTCGACTGAAACTATGGCGCCGCCGACTATTTTAATTTTAGCGCGCCCGAAACAATCGCCGAACTTTCCGGCATTTAATATGCAGGTTTTGCCGGCGTATTCAGCCTGATTTAAAAAAGTGTGAGAATGGCCGCCGATTATAAGTTTAACTTCAGGATGTTTTTTAGCGAATTCACGGTCTTCGGGAAGGCCTAAATGCGAAAGCAAGACTATAATATCGGATTCAGCCTTTAAATCGGGCAATATCTTTAGATATGCCTCGTCGGTGCCCATAAAAATAATTTTACTTTTTTCTTCATCTGAAAGCGCGGTATAGGTATTTGAAGCTGTAATACCGGCTATAGCCACTTTAGTTTTTCCGAAAGTTTTAACGATAAAAGGCTTAAATAAATAAAGGCCGGTTTTACGGTCTATGATATTAGCGCATAAAACTGGCATTTTAATAGTTTTACTCAGTTCATAAAATTTATAAAGGCCGAAATCGATTTCATGATTGCCGAGAGTCATTGCGTCGTAACCGCAAGAATCAAGCGAGCGAAGATCGGATTCCATAGTTTCGTAGCTTATATCGCGGTAGCTTGTAATATCGCCGGCATCGAGAGTTAATAAATGCGTACCGCTTTTATTCTGGAATATCATATTTTTATACCATGAAACATTATTCAATAAAGTCAGCCCTTCGTCAAAAGGTTTTTGAAGATTTCCATGAGTATCGTTGGTGTGAATAAGCTCTATTTCGATAATGGGCTTATCTTTACCGTCAATACCGGAGTTATTTTGCGACGAAACGGCCGCCCGGGTAAACAGTAAAGGAAATAGTAATAATACGGCAAAAACAAATCTTGAAGTAATCACATATTTTATATTTCTTTTCATCTCAACTCCTGAAGTTCGCTGGCATTTATTTGATACGATGCAACATTATAGCACATTTTTAGCTTAAAGAGCAATATAATTCACAAATAATGTCGCGAATAATTCACCGGATTAAAATAATTAAAATTTTTTAATTTAATTTCAATTTAAGGTTGACAGGCGCACCGTAAAATTATATAATTAAATGATTAAAAATAAACGCGGAGGGTATTATAGTATGAAGAAACTCTTTTTATTCGTTTTGTTATTGGTCTTAGCGCTGACTTTCACCAACGCTTACGCGGACGGCACGAGCGCTTTAAAATTCGCTAAATTTAATTCTGACAACCAGAATAAATACAGCGTAATTCTCGACGAAAACGGCGGCATCAGAAACATTATCAACAACGATTCCAACGCTTATTCGGCAAAATTAGCAAAAAGAAAAAGCAATGAACTCGTAAACGACGCGATTAAATTCCTCGAAAAAAATGAAGATTTAATAGCCGGCGTCAGCGTTAAAGATTTAAGAGTCGAAACCGTTTCTGCAAGCGATAATATAACGCATATTTTATTCGCGCATTATCATAAAAATAAAAAAGTATTCGAATCGGAAGTAGCGGTTCATATCAACAACGCTTCTGAGATCGTAATGCTCAATAACGCTCTTACTCCGGTTGGCAAGGTTAATTCCGTAGCAACGACGATCAGCCACGATAAAGCCATGGAAATAGCTAAAAAACACATCAAATGCGAAGGCGAAAGAATCAAAACGAGAGCTTCGAATGTGATCTACAGCAAAAACAAAATAGCTTTCGAATCCATCAGAGTAGAATTAGCTTCCAAACAGCCTCTCGGCGATTTCGTATTCGTTATAAATGCCGCTTCCGGCGAAGTTATCGAATGTTTCGACATCATGTTCCACGCCGACGCCGAACCCGAAGCTCCTAAAGCCACTCTCGGAAGCATTTATATGAATCACCCCATGAAGGGCGATCCTATGAACGCGCCGTTATTAAACCTCACCGACACTACAAAAGGCCTCGTAGGCAAATGGGTTACAGTAGTAAACGAAGATACGGCCGCCGCGGCGCCTAATTCGACCGGCAACTTTGTATTCGCTCCGGACGACACTCATTTCGACGAAGTTAACGCTTATTACCACACAAATAAAGTACACGATTATATTTCACAGTTCGGCTTTACCGGACTCGACCGTTCTTTCAAAGTAGTGGTTCACTACGGCGATAAATACGACAACGCGTTTTTCTCACCCATGCAGGGTATCATCGCTCTCGGCGACGGCAATAAATTAAACGACCTGGCTAAAGAAGAAAGCGTTATCTATCACGAATACGGCCACGCGGTTACCAACGCAATGGTTTATATGCCTTATTCAAGCGAATCCGGCGCTATCAACGAAGCATTCTCCGATTACGTAGCAAGCACGATGACCGAAGATCCTATGGTCGGCGAATGGGCAGTAGCTAAAATGAACAGACCGTTTATCCGCAACATGGATAATAAAACTCACTATCCCGAAGATATCAAAAACGAAGTTCATCACGACAGCAATATCTACGGCGGCGCATTATGGGATATGAGAAAAGCTCTCGGCATGAAAACTACCGATAAAATAGTTCATTTTTCAAGAAATTACTTAAAAGGCATCAAAAACCAGAAATTCACCGACGGTTTGAACTCTTTGCTTGCAGCCGATAAAGAATTCTTCGCGGGCAAAAACGCTGAAACGATCAAAAAAATATTCGCTGCACGCGGAATTAATTACAAACCTCAAACTTCATCGTCAGGCCCTATCGTCGATGCGGTTAAATTTGAGGCGCTCAACGGTAATAAAGAAGCTCAAAGATTACTCGTAGAAATCGAAAATAACAAATAATTCAGCGTGATCCGTTTCAACGATGCTCGCATTAAAGATGCGAGACGGAAAACAGGCAAACAGGGTTAAGCTATAAGTTATAAGTTAGATCAAAATTAAATTAAGTTAACAAACACATATTATTAAAAGGGAAGAAAAGATTCAAAAACTTTTCTTCCCCTTTTTATTTTCATAATAATTTTAATTTATATCAGATGTATGTATAGAGTAAAGCCTTTAATTTCAGAGTATTCCTTATCATTTATGAAAATTTTAGCCGCCCTTATTACGGCTTAAATAAAATAGCCGATAATATAATCATGAATTCAAGTTTTAAATTCAAGTTCAAATCACCGTCCGGATTAAATATGCTCGGTTATATAACGATAGTGCTTATGCTTGCGGTATTTTCAGCCGCCGCAAATTCCGGTTGCAGCGGAAAACGCGATTCTGCGCTAAGTTTAGGAGAAGAACCGGCTTTAATAAGCGGGCCGGCTACCAACTTCCGCTACAGCAGCTCGGCGATCCCGACGATGAATTTAAAGCCTCTTATCGATGAAAACTGCGCGCGCTGCCACAACTCCGAAATAACGCCGGATGTGCCTTTGACTAATTACTTAGAAGTTTATACCCGCGGTGTTCTAATTAAAAGGGCAGTACAGCCCGGCGGAATAATGCAGCAATATGCGCCGTTCGATTTTGAAATGATTATGCACTGGTACGATGCGGGAATGCCCGAATAGCCGGCGCGAACTATCGTTTAATCAATAATTACCGACATTCAATTTTCTAAATATCAGATCGTATTCTCTTTTAGGCGTCAATTTGATGTTCATTTTCTGAATTTTTTCATTCAATAAGCTGAATTTTTTTAAGATAGCGCGCTGCTGCTCGTCTTTATTTTTTTCGGCCATTTCAATCTGCAGCGGCTTGAGCGCGGCGAAGCGGTTCGAATAAGTTGCAAGCTCCGGCTCTAATATATTTGACTTGATATCTTTAATTAAGTCGATAAGTTTCTGCCGTCTTGCCTTTGATAAAAAAGGATAAAACCTGTATGACTTAAGTTTTGCGTCGTCTTTAATGATCTTTTTTTCAATCTGCATTTTAAGATATCCGTACATATAAGTAAAATCAAATTTAGCGCCTTCGGACATTTTATTGAATTTGTCGAATTTGCTTATTATATTTTTAAGATCGTGTATAAAGATAATAACGGGCGTCGAATTATATCGAGGAGTTTTTTCGCCGGAAGAAGCTGACGCGCATATATAAAAGCTCATCTCTTTTTTATTATAAACAAGAGTTCTCGCCGTCAGCCCGGCATAATCGGCGGCGGGCGCAAACGGAGAATACATCAAATATATCGAATATTTATCGGTATCGATTAGATAATACAGAAGGCTGTTTTCAATATTTAATCCGCCGTCGATAATGGTAACTGCAACCGGAAGAGTTTGATGTTTAATTATCGAAGTTATATAAAAATTTTGATACCACGCAAAAGTTATATTAGACAATAAATCAAGGTCGCAAAATAAAAAAGGCGAACAAAGATGGTCGATAATTATTTTAAGCCTGACGCCTGGCGATAAATTATCTATTTTAGGTATATACTTAGAAAAATTATCGTCGTTATTTCTTTTTATGTCGGTTTCCGGCGGGTACAGTGGATATTTTTCGTTAAAGCGGTATAAAAGCGGCATAATGACGGCCGCGAGAGTTTTTGGTGAATCGGAAAGAGGCCCGGCGGGCGAGTGGACGGGCGCAAAAAAGCATCCGGGATATTCGTCGATATATCTACCGAGAGACGCCGAAGAAAGATATTCAAAAAAATCTTCAGAGGCAGCTTCGGCCGGAGAAACTAAACCGGCATTTAACTCAAAAAACGGCGGAAAATTTAAAGATACGGCCGGAGCCGCCATATTAAAAAAAGCCGCCGCAAGCAATATTAGAATAATATAATATGCTTTTTTGGCTGAATAAATAATAAAACCCGCAATAGAATTATTAATTATAGTTTCTTTAATTCCCTTTTCCATATCTATTCTCTATTCTCTGTTCACTATTTATTTTTATTGTTGACGGCGCTTTCGAGGCGTTTCAAGCCTTCGGTGAGAATCGCGCGAGGGCAGGCGAAATTAAGCCTCATAAATCCTGCGCCGGCAGCGCCGAATGAAGCGCCGTCGTTTAATCCGAGACGAGCTTTATTTATGATAAATTCATTAAGTTTAGCCTGTTTCATTTTAAGTTTTTGGAAATCGAGCCACATTAAAAAAGTGCCGTCAGGCTTTATGGCGTTTATCGAAGGTATTTTGCGGGCTATATAATCGACGGCGTAATCGCGGTTGCTTTCAAGATAACCAAGAAGCGATTCGAGCCATGGTTCGCCTTTGTTATAGGCTGCTTCGAAAGCGGTTATGCCGAATACGGTCGTAAGTCCTATATGAAGCCTTTCGATATGCGAATTAAACGCTTCACGCAGTTTTTTATTTGATATTACAGCCGATGATATCGATAATCCGGTTATGTTAAAAGTTTTACTCGGCGACATAAGAGTTATGATATTGCCGGCCGCTTTTTTAGAAAGCGACGCGGGGCATATGTGGCGGCTGCCGCCGTAAACGATATCGGCGTGAATTTCGTCGGATACGAGAATAATATTATGTTTTAAGCATATATCTATCACGCGCTCTAATTCGCTTTGAGACCAAACCCTGCCGGCGGGATTATGCGGCGCGCACAAAAACATCATTTTAGCGCCGCTTTTAGCCTTTATTTCAAGGTCGCTAAAATCCATTTCATAGCGGCCGTCAATTAATTTAAGGTTGTTTTCTAAAACTTTGCGGCCGTGGTCTTTAACTACGCCCGCAAACGGCGGATAAACCGGCGGCTGAATAATAACTCCGTCGCCTTCGCAGGTAAACGCCGCCACGCAAAGACTGAGAGCTGGCACTATACCGGGCGAAAAAATTATTTCTTCTTTTTTAATATTAAAATCGTAGCGCTTTTTTGCCCAGTTAATAAAAGACTCGTAATATGAATCAGGGCGGGCGCCGTAACCGAATATTCCATGAGCGCAGCGGCTCTTGAGCGCGGCGATCACTTCAGGCGGAGATTTAAAATCCATATCGGCCACCCACATAGGCAGCACTCCGCTGTTTTTAAAGACCGCCGGGGCCAGGTCCCATTTAAAACAATTAGTGTTAGTGCGTTTTATAACTTTATTAAAATCATATTTCATAAATTTTACCAGTCCTGTAAATATCCTTTAAATTATCCGTTCATATCCATAATCTTTTTTTTATTTTTTACGCCCTTTTTATTTTTTAACGGGCGGCCGGTTTATGGGCGTTTTGGGTTTAAGCCCGTAAAGCGAATCTTCGTCGAGGCCGGTTTTAATATTAGCGGGCCGCGCTCCCGGCTGGGCATTCTGGGCAGAGGCGTAGCGTTTTTTAAAATCGTCTTTATTATAAGATGCGGCGAGAGCCGCCTCAAAGGTTATCTCGTCGCGCGACATCAATTCGGCGAGTGAATCGTCAAGTATCTGCATTCCATATTGTTTTCCGGCAAGCATATAATCTTTGATCTGAGTGGTTTTGCCTTCTTTAATAAGATTGCCTATGGCGCTTGTCATCGTCATAATTTCGAAAGCGGCCGTCATGCCGCCGCTTTTTTTGGCCACGAGCGATTGGGCCACCACGGCTATTAAACCTTCGGTAAGCGCGGCGCGCACCTGCGAATGTTTATCGGCCGGAAACGCGTCGATCAAACGGTCTATGGTGTTAGCCGCCGAAGATGTATGGACCGTGCTTAAAACCAGATGACCGGTTTCGGCGGCGGTTATTGCCATTTCGATAGTTTCAAGATCGCGCATTTCGCCGACTAATATTATATCGGGATCTTCACGCAGAGACGAGCGCAGGGCGCCGGCGAAAGAACGCGTGGAAGTGTTGAGTTCGCGCTGGGTAACCTTTGATAAAATCGGCTTATGTAAAAATTCGACGGGATCTTCGATGGTTATGATATGCGCTTTACGGTTTTTATTAATATAATTGATCATGGAAGCCAGCGTGGTCGATTTGCCCGAACCGGTAGGGCCGGTAACTAAGACGAGGCCTTTTTGCTTCTGAGCGAGCGTTTTAATAATAGCCGGAACTCCGAGAGCGTCTAAATCGGGAATTTCATAGGGTATGACGCGAAAAACCATTCCGATGCCGTACATATCCATATACATATTTACGCGAAAACGGGCCAGCCCTTTAATCTCGTAAGAAGTATCCAATTCCTGATTCGCTTCGAAAGTCTGTCTGGCGTGAGGTTTAAGCACCTGGTAGGCGAGATGTCGGATATGGGCGGCTTCGAGCGTTTGCAGATAATCTTGAAACTCGATCTGGCCGTTAATTCTGAAAGTAGGCGGATAGTCGGTGGCAAAATGAATATCGGAGGCCTTTTTTTCGACGGCCTGTTTGAGCAGTTCTTCTATACTGAGCGGATATTCGCGCGTTTCGTGAATGGTGTAAGACTGCGCGCCGTAAGGCGTAACGGCACCGTGATGATAATGATGATCGTAAACGCCGCCTGCTGACGGCGGGGTTGAGACTGCAGCAGCAGCGGCAGGCGGGGGGGTTATAACGCCTTCCGCAGCGTTAACCGCCGGAGCGCCCGAAGCGTTCAAAGCCTTAATTGCCGCTATTTGCGAAGCGCCTGCGTTAGATTTGATCAATTCGGCTATATGCTCATTATCACTCTGCTCGAAACCGGCCTCGCGAATCATTAACAACGCGTCGTTCAAGGCTATTTCACAGGAATTCATTATCACTTTCAACCGCCCGAAACCTACTAACTGGTTAAAAGCAGCATTCCGGACGGAATATCCGGGATCGGAAAGAGCGTTTATCAAAAAAATCATCTTCAGCCTGTTGACTTCTTCAGTTTTATTACCGCCGCCGTCAACGGCAAATGAAATAGAACGCAAAATCTGTATTTTCTGGCGCTTCGACGCATCGGCGAATATGGCGGCAGCGGCGGCGAATGATTCGCGGGTATCAAAGGCGCTTAAAACTTCGATAAACCAGTAACGAATGATTTCGCACTGAGTGCGCGCGAAAGCCGCCGCGATTTTAGCCGCAACCTGGTTGCCCGAATGAATGAGCAGATTAGCCGCATGCCGCTGTATTAAATAATTTGAATCGGCAAGCGAGTCGCATAGTAAATTAAAGACCGTTTCATCATTTTGCTCCGCCAGAGCAGAAAGCATTAAAATTTTAGACTCGGTATCGTCTAAATTCAAATAATCGCGGATAATGGAAAAAGTTTTATCTTTTAATATCTTCTGTATTATTTTAATCGAATGAAATTTATCGTCGGAACTGCCTTCTTCGATATTTTTTTTAAGGTAAACCAACGCCGGTTCGCCTATTTTTTCGAGAATATCGGCGGTCTGTATGCGGATGAGCCATGACGGATCAGCCGCCTTGGCGGCTATAGCGGCAACCGCCTGCGGATCGTCGCTTTCTGAAAGCGCGGATATCGCGTAGTAGCGCATTTCCTTGCGTTCGGAACCGAGCATATTCTTAAAAAACGGATAAGCGTCTTTGCCGAGTATCTGGCCGATTATCTTCGATATCCAGGTTCTGATCTCTATTTTTTCGTTTGAAAAAGCGCTTTGAAGTTGAGGTATTATATTGCGGCCAAAACCAATAAGCGCCGCCGAAGCCTCTTTTTTAACTATCCAGTTTTCATTTCCGAGCGATTCTATTAAAAAGGAAATAGATGAGGTGTCGTTAATTTTAGCCAGCGCCTTAACAAGATGCGCCATATAATTTTTAGGATAAGATTCGTTTACCGCCCAGTTCATAAGGCGGCCCGCCGCATTGTGGACTCTTATGCCCGCCGCGGTTTGAAGCGCCCAGTAAACGTCATTTTCATTCTTAAAGCCGTATTTAGTGAGATAGCCGTCGATAATTTCAAGCGTGTCGGGATTTTTATGCGCGCATCTTACAAGCGCCTGCGAAGCGAATTTTCTTACGGCCCAGATATCGTGATGAAAATATTCAATTAAAGCCAATATAGACTGCCTGTCTGCTTTTTCTTCAAGGCCGGCCACCCCGGCGGCTATTTTTTCCGCCTGTTTTTTTAATTCGGAATTCATTTTTTCCTCCGCCATGGCTATAACTCCCTTTCTCTTCAATATCGGCTCATATAAAAGTTTCGGTACTAAAAACGGTTTCGCGGTATTCGACGGGATCTTTAGCGCCCGCGGCCGCAAAACCGCGCAGCCGCAGCGCGCATGAATCGCACACGCCGCAGGCTTTATCGTTGTCGGTATAACAGCTCCAGGTATGAATGAGAGGCACTTTCAGCTTTATACCAAGCCTGACGATATCGGCTTTGCTTAATTTAATGACCGGCGTTTTAATTTTAATGGCCCCGCCGGCTTTAGTTCCGGTTTTAATTGCCTTTTCAAACGCCCTGTAAAATTCAGGACGCGTATCGGGATAACCCGAAGAATCTTCGCTGACGGCGCCTATAAATATCTTTTTAGCGCCGATGACCTCGGCCCACGAGGTCGCTATCGCTAAAATATTAGCATTTCTAAAGGGAACGTATGTATTAGGCACTTCTTTTGAATTTAAATCGGCTCGCGGCACGGTCATTTTATGGTCGGTAAGCGACGAACCGCCGATCTGGCGAAGATATCCGACATCCACTACCAGCCTCTTAGTCACGCCGTAATGATCGCAAAGACGGCTGAAACATTCGCCCTCTTTCGGTTCGGTCAGCTGACCGTAATTTAAATGAAGCGCCGCCGGCTCGTATTTACGGCACAATACTCCGAGAGATACGGCCGAATCCATTCCGCCGGAAAGAAGTATGACCGCGGTTTCTTTTTTTGCCCTGCGTTCTGCGGCCGCATTGTTTTTTTTGATTTCTTTTATCATAGATTACCTTCTAATCATCTTCTAATTAAAATTTTATCGTTTTATACTTTTTTCGCAGTCTTTTAATTATTTTTTCATCACTTGTTATAATTCCAGTAGGGCTGCTGTTTAAAGCCGAATAGATACCTCGGATTGATCGAGGTAGTTAAAATAACTTCGGTATTGCCGTGCTTGATTTTAAAATTAACCTTTACTAAAGATATTTTCGAGCGCTGAATACTGTCGTTTATTCTGCCGTCAAAAAGTATAAGCGCGTCATCGCTATTATAAGTATATGCTTCAAATAAATCTTCGCCGATCGAATCGAATTTCATCAGCCTGTATTCCTGATTATCGACGGTCATAACTATAACGTCGTCGCCGTCTTCGCTCTTTTTTTTAAGCTCGTATTTTACCAGACGGCTCATCGTGTCGCCCGAAAGATTTATGTGCCGCTGTTCTTCGCGGTCGTCGATAAATTTTTTAAATTCGAGGCAATCTTTATCGACCTTTATTATTTCTTTGGCCGAACGCAAATCGGATGACATTTTATTCATGGCGCTTCTGATTTTTTTTTGAATATCAATTTTATCCATGCCTCTTGAAAAGGTGCGGTTCGAAAAAAACATGAAAGTATAAGCTACCGTCATAATCGAAGCGGTAAGAGTAATTGCTATCATCACTTCTATAAGCGTGAACGCGATCCGGCGGTCCGCCGTATTGCGGCGGCAACTGAAACCAAACATATTCGCCCTCACTCTCCTATAAGCGTGTTTATCGCGGCTAAAACTTTTTTAGACCCTTTTAAATACACGTTGACGGTCACTTTTTTTATTTTAGGCGGGCTGTTATAAGGATCGAGCTTATCGTCGATAGTGACCGTGCGCGCAAAAATGCCCTGCTGCTGATCGTAATATTTAAAATCGATTTTATAACGGGATTTATAAAGCTGCATGAATTTATGAAAATCCGGTATCTTATCGGCTTCTTCCTTGGTGAATATATCGTTTTCTTCGTTTTCGATCTTATCGAAGTCGAGCATTTTAATATGCTCGATCTTATCGGCGGCAAGATTGTAGGCCAGAACGTATTCCGACGATTCACGCGTGCCCCATGAAGAAAATAAAAGAAGCCTGGTGACCGGAACTATAATTATGGCAAGCATAACCGTAGCGGTCAAAACTTCTATATATGAAAAGGCTTTTTTATCTTTAAATGCCGGTTTGTTTGACCAGTTAATCATTTCGAACCGCCGGAAGTCTGATTTAAATTAATTTTTGTTTTACATCCGTGTGTTACAACGGTTAATAAGCGCCCGTCATCCAATCGACTAATCTGAAGTATAAATTAATAGTTTCATCGCTGCCGATAATCATTACGATCGCCGTGCCAAGAGCTATATAAGGCCCGAAAGCGACGCAGTCCTTTCTTTTTTTAAAACCGGCGGCAATCATCGCCACGCCGAAGAAAGAGCCTATGAAACAGGCGAGCAGCAGGCCGAGAAGCGTGATCTTCCAGCCGAGAAATGCGCCTATCAGCGCGGCAAGTTTAACGTCGCCGCCGCCCATGCCGCCGCCGCTTAAAACTGAAATCGAGTATAAGATACCGCCGCCGCTTAAAATGCCCCAGATCGAATCGTTAAGAGGCGTATAAAAAGACAGCGCCGCCGCGTCGGGCCGGAGCCAGGATATATAAGACAGAAAGAGCCCGGCCGCGATACCGTTAAGCGTTATCTGATCGGGAATTATCTGCCAGTCGAAATCGATGAAAGTGATGACTATAAATACCGAAAATAAATACAGGTAAACCGCGAGTTTTAAATTAAAGCCGCATACTAAGTACACGGCGAAAAAAACATAGGCCGTAAGCAATTCGACGAAAGCATAGCGCGCCGAGTAAGGCCTTGCGCAGTAACGGCATTTGCCGCCGAGTGCGATATAGCTTATGACCGGGAATAAATCGGCCACGCCGAGACGCGTCCAGCATTTAGGACAATGCGAATTAGGATAGACTATCGATTCGTTTTTAGCGAGCCTGTAAATACATACGTTTAAAAAAGAGCCGACAAGCAGCCCCAGTATTACAATCAACAGGGGCATAAGAGGGCGCAATATTTCTGTCGAGGTTAATATCGCCGATTCAAAATCTAACATCACTGCCTGATAATACCAGATTTTACATAAAAAGTCAATAATACGGATATTTTATATTGAAAATAATAAAAGTTTGCTATATAATAAAAACATGACGGATTATTTGTTTTTTATCGATATCAACAAATGGCTTATATTTTCTTTGTTTTTGATTTCATCCTATAATTACGGCGGTTTGTTTTTTTATTTAACCGCTAAATTTAAAACGGCCGGCTTGTTTTTCCCTTCTTCAAGCGGCGGCGGTCCCTCCTCGGGGCGAGACAGAAATTGGGCCGGGGTGGGGATGAGGTAAACTTTATTTAACCGCAAGGTTTTTTAAAAATTTAATATGGTTTTGTCTGCTATACAGGTTTATTTAATTTTTGGCTTTGCAGATTGGCGATAAATACTTATTTGACCAAATTTGGTCTTAATTGACTTTTTAAAAATTTAGGTTATAATTGTATGTTATAGAAAAAAAACGTATTTAAACTTGATTTTAAATGCTTGTTTAAAAATTTGGAGGTTTAAATGAAAAAAATATTAACTTTATTTTTGACATTGGTTTTTATTCTGTCATTTCAACAAAATTCCTACGCTTATCAAACAAAGTGGCGAAATACTGTGTGGGCTTATGATCTTGCACTGTTTCGGTTTGATTATGAAGAGCTTTATAAGTTATTAGATAAGTTTAAAAACAATAAAATTTCCCGTGATGAATGCGTTGTTGCCGGAATTAAGTTTCTTAAAGAAAATGAAAATAAAATATCATCAGGTGATAGTTGTGACATACAAAGTGTTTATAAAATGAAGCATAATTCACCAACGAAATTTATGGCATTTATATATGCCAATTATAAAAGATTTTCGCCTGACGCACTAAAAGAACTTAAATCTTCTTTATGGGATTTAACTCCATATTTAAATAGAAGCTTTACCTCACAGGAAATAGAACTCATGAATTCAATAGAACCTACAATAAGCCTCAATTTTTGCCCCAATAAAAAGCGTGATTTGATTGATGCTTTTCAAAAAATAGTTGATAACGGATATATGACTAAAGCCGAAGCGGCAGTTCATATTCTTATAATTAATCGTGCAGGTAATCTTCCTCATAAATACAATGCTTGTTTTAAAGAATTTTGGCAAAAAGAATCAAACATTACCGGCTGGATTCGCGAAAATGAAAAAGAAATAAAAGCAGATAAAAGGGCGTTCAGAGCAATACAATTGCTATTATCAACCTTTTGTGCCGATCTAACCGATTATTTAGATAAAGTTAATTCGGAAGAGGGAACTATAAATTTATATCAAGACGAATTTTTAAAGATTGACCAAAAAAAAGATTATCAGGACTCTCCAGATGCAATAAAAAAATATGTAAATGAAATTAAAGATGGAGTTAAAATAATAAAAGAATATCATGTTGTTGAAAGAAGCCTCGGTGACTTTCGTAAATCGATTTGCTGGGAACGTGGCCATTATAATCCTGATATTGGCCAAAGGCTTTATTTTGTAATTCGTAAAAATGAAACGGGTTATGGTGCTGAAACTGAAATTACACCCGATCCTATGTCAGGTTATCCTGTATCTGCTAAAATTAATATTGACGGATATTACATCGATATACATGGAGGCAAACTCTGGCTTGATTTTATTTTACACGAATATTTCCATACATGCCAATTTTCATATACTGCCAAAGATTCAACAAGCAATTGGTTTTATGATGCCGACGAATCTCTATATCGATTTTGTATGGAGGGTACGGCGGTCTTAATGACCGACATTTTTATTAATATGTACTTAAAATATAACAGCGAATATTCACCAAAATTTGAAAATAGTGGCACGGCCGAGAGAACCGTTGAATATTTTAAAAGCATGGATCCAGCTGTGTTAAGAAGCGTAAATCCTTATGCATTAACAGCGTATTTTTATTATATACTCGATCAGCAAGGATTGGGGTTGTTTGACCCAATTACAAAAAAAAGATTGCCATACGATTCTGAATGCTTCATAATCATGAGCAATTTATGGAAAGCAATAGAAGGTGATGGTAAAAACCAGGATTTATTTAATGCTATAAGGAACTTTAATTATAACGGATTAAACTATCTTAATTTTCTTCACAAATTTAACGTTGATAACATGCTTTTTAATTTTGGCTTAAGTGAAGCAACATATGGAGGGCTGAAAGCTAAATTTGTTGGCTTTACTCCTTTTCCTGAACAAGACATAAAAAAAATACCTTATAGTCCTAAACCCCTTTCTATAATGATAGACGCCGATTCCGTGTGTTACCGTATTTTATATCCCCCGGATAACGAGCCTACATTCAAAAAATGTGTTTTTGTTGCGGCAAACGGGTTTAACAAAAATTTACAAACCGTGAGCGCGATTGAAATTATTGATAAAGACAAGAAAAATCCTTCATATAATGTTAAAACCCTTCCGATTGCTAATGACGGTTCTTGTACTTATGAATTAATCACCCAGAACGGTATTATCCAGAAACTGCCACAAAAATTTGATTGGACTAAGGTGATTTTCGTATTTACCAACGCTTCAAATAAGTCTGTTAAGGCAGGCATAATGTGCGGTGCGATGGCAGCCAAACCTGATGAGGTTTCAGCCGTTTATAGCCGTCCTAAAAACCTCGAACTCTCAAATCTTTCTGGAAGCGAATATAAGCTGATGATGTCCAAGATTTATATAAATTGGAAGTTATCGTGTATTGAAACCGAAAAGGATCTTTTACAATTGATCGCGCAAACGCAGCCGGCGCCATTGCCGATTATAGCGGCGGCCGGTATCGGAAATCAATTATTAATGAACCGAATAATTGAAAAATACAAACAGTTGAACATCGCTATGCAAGAAGGGATCGTTTCCGCCCACGATATCCGCTATCAATTTTATTTACGAAAAAACTATATTGTAAGTAAAATATGCGAAGGCGCCACGTCTGCATCGGTTTTAGCGCAGCTTAAAAGGCTCAAGGAATATCTCGACGATATCAACGCTGTCCTTAACAACGCCCAGAATGATAAAATAATTTCTGTGATCGGCGCAATGGTGGGCGATCACGCGTTAACGCAGTTAACCAATACCAAAAATCCTATGGATACTCCATGGACCGACGAGGAAGACAAAGTCAACCAGTCAATAAATTCGGTTAAAGGCAAAATTCAATCGGTCTGGAAAAAAAGCCCTTATTTTTTCAATTCCAGCGATTTTGGCAACGCTTACACCGCGGTCGGCAATCCAGCGTTTGAAATCGTTTATCAAATAGGTAAACAGCCTGCTCCGGTCAATATTGTGCCGAACCTTAAAAATGAGCCTTTTGCCAAAGATATGGTTTATACCATTTCGAGCACTGTTAAAAACTTCACCGGCGTGAATTATAAAGAATATTTATTTTCCGACAAGTGCGTTCCTATGGACTTAAAATATTTTAGCGTAATTAAAAAACATGACTACCGCGAAGAATTCATGCCGCCGGAGCCCGGAACGCCTGGGTATTTCAAAGAACTCAACGAAATCGCTTATTTCAGGCTAAACGCGCATAAGTGCAAATATGAAAATATCGACTTAATGCCGCCAGACATCATAGCGGCCGTGTCGAGAAAATACGAGGAATTCAAGCGCAGAACCATCGATGCTATTATAATACAGTTCCACAAAGGTAAATTTGATTTGTTAAATTCGATTAAAGAGAATGTCGCGAGCATAGATGCCAGAGACGAACTTCTAACTATACTTACAGCTGCGCTTGAAGAGATAAAGGCCGCCGAAGTAGTCAATGCAAACGCGCCTAACGACATAATCAAGATCACTGAGTCGATAGGCGAGATATCTGTGATGTTAATAAAATAATAATAACTTATGATCATAGTAGAAGCGCTAAAATACTTGTCCTGAATAACTAAACTGGCCATTAGGGCCTGTTTTCGAGGCAAAGTGGGCCGCCGGCATGAGCCGTGAACGGGCGATTTAGCCGATATGAACGGGTTGTTTCGGGAATTTCTTCAAGGCGTTTGCGGCGATCCATAGATCGGTTTTCGATTTCATAAAGGTTTCGGTCGTGTTTTGCTTCGTTATTGACTGCTCCGGGGGCGCGTTTTAAGGTGGTGTGCGTTGTATACGTCGATTTAATCGATAGTTAGGATGATAAGGTGGATTATTTGTTTTTTATCGATATCAACAAATGGCTTATATTTTCTTTGTTTTTGATTTCATCCTATAATTACGGCGGTTTGTTTTTTTATTTAACCGCTAAATTTAAAACGGCCGGTTTGTTTTTCCCTTCTTCAGGCGGCGGCGGTTCCGATGAGGCCGCAAATGGTTTCAATTCTACGGTGAAAGCCGTTTTCCGTCTGGCGGCGGGTTTTATTATATTTTCAACTCTGGTATTCGCCGTTTCGGCGGCTCAGGCCGCATATAAAATTTCAATGGCCGCCATACTTCTCGCCCCTATATTGTTTCAAATATTTCACGCTTACTTTTATAAAAATAACAAAACCGATAATAGCGAAAATCTAAATTCAAGGCTGTACGATAACCTTTTTTCTATAGATTTTTTTTCTGCGATTTATAAAGGCGCGCTGAAATATATCCGCGGCATTAAATCCATACCCGCACATATTCTTTTATTCGATCTTCTGGCTTTCATATTGCTGATATTCGCCTTTATTTCATCGCTTCCTCCTCAATATAGCTGGGACGCCATGGCTTATCAAATGGAAGTCCCGAAAAGATACGCTCAGCAAGGCGGACTTTATTTTATCGAAGATATACACTTTGCCGGGCATCCTAAACTTCTGAATATGGTATATCAGTTTTTCATAATATTTGATAAAGATACGCTGTGCGCTTCATTTCATTTTACTTTCTTACTGATGTGCTATTTGCTGACGCTCAATTTCGATTTTAAAAAATATCTAAGCGTAGTATATTCGCGCACTGTCTCTAAAATCGCGGCGCTTTTAATTATAACTCATCCGCAGATCTTAATTTTATGCTCATGGGCCTATATAGACCTGGGCCTAATGTTCTATTTCTGCGCGGCCGCCCTTTGCCTTATATCTTCTAATTATCTCTTATGCGCTTTGTTTCTGGGCGCGGCTATGTGCGCAAAATATACCGGATTATTGATGGCGGCAATATTTTTTATCATGCTTTTATATAAATTGCCGGGCTATATCGAGCAAAGATTAAAATATTCTTTCAGAGTAATATTTGCCGCCGCGCTTATTTTCTCTCCTTATATGGCCGTTAACTTCTACTTTACTTCCAATCCCTTTTATCCTTTTTTAGATTCTTATCTTCCTTTTGAAACAAGGATTTACGAATATATCGATATTTACTTAGCTACGCTCGATTTAGTCGGCGGCGGGCGCACGATAATCGATATGCTCTGCTATCCATATTATTCGATGATAAATTCGCGCTTTCACGGCAATATATATTACGACGGCCTTATGGGAATGACTTTTTTCACACTGATACCCTTCTTTTTATTCGCGGTTTATAAAAGCAAAATCGCCGCTGAGACAGTCGAAGCGACACTGAACGCACCGGACGGGCAAACAGTTAAAGATGCGGACGCTAATATAAAAACTCTGACGATAATATTCGCTTTGTATTATATATTCGTTCTAAAAGCTCAATCAACAAGATTCTTTATAGCGGCCGCGCCTTTATTTTTTATTATTTCAGCGCCGGGCTTAAAACTATTTGCCGCCGTGATTTTTAAGTTAAACGCCAGACAAACCGGACGGGCATTAATTTTATTCTCTTGTTTTTTAGCCTTTAATTCGCTTTCAGCCGCGGGCGTTTTTATTTCTTCGTCGCCGTTTAAATACCTCGCCGGCTTAGAAACCCGTGAATCTTATCTGGACCGAAACCTTGCGCCTTACCGCTGCGCCGCCGCATTTAATAAAATAAGCGAAAGCAGCCTCGAAGTAAATCTTATGAGCATATACGAACCCAGGCTTTATTATCTTAAATCAAACTATATATGGCGCGACGTATTCGAGGCGAGCGAGCTCGAACTTGCCGTCCATTCATGCTTTAACGATTTGAAAGAAGCCGCCACTTCAGAAAGGCTCGATTATATTTCAAAAAAACTACGGGCAAAAAAAATCACTCATATATTAGCTAAAGAACGCGCGCTCGAATTAGCCGCCCGTAACTTCGAAGAAAAATCTAAAGAAACGCTTTTTAAAAGTTTTTTAATCGAGAACACCCGGATAATAACGTCAGGAGGAGGTTATAATTTATACACTATATTAAATTGACCTTTTTAGTATTGATTTATAAATTTTTATGTTGTATAATCAACATCATAAAAAAAGTACCTAAATATTTAATCCTAAAAAAGTTAGTTAAAATTGTGTGAATAAAATTAACATCTACCAAATAATTTTCAGGGGGGAATAAATATGCAGTTGAGCATAAGTAAGAAAATCATTTCAATAGTAACGATAATGGCCGTAGCTATAATTATCGTAGGTTATAACGGCTACAAAACTTCGAACGATTCAAGCGAGGCTTTCAAAATCGCCACCCGGCAGAAATTTCCGGTATTGTTAAATTTAGAATCTCTCCAATACGAACTTATGAGACTTCGCAATAAAACTAACGAACTCGCCAACCGCTGGGGAGCGGAAATTGAAAAACTCGCCGGCGAATATGACGCGATCGAAAAAAACTTCGATTCAAAATTTTTACTGTTAGAAGGATTTAAAAACGACCCCGAAATTTCCAGATTACTCGAAGAAATACGGCCCATGGCAGCTGAATTAAAGGCCACCGCCAGAATAATAATTAACGAGCACCGCATCAGAAATCAATATACTATTATCTACGAAGGTCTGCCGGTGCCGCTTTCATCTTTCGTGAAAGAAAAAGAACTCGACCACATCAACTGGGTAAGACTGCTCGAACAGTCCGTTGAAAACAATACCGAATTCAGCGGCCAGACAGATCCTACGCTGTGCGCATTCGGAAAATGGATGGGCGGATTCAAAACCGACAGTCAACACATAAAAGATAGCCTTGAAAAATTCAAGGAACCTCACAATCAGCTTCACCAGAGCGCCGTTAAAATAAAGCAGCTGCGCGATCAAAACGATAATGTCGGCATACAGCGCGTTATGAGTACCGAAGTAAGACCGGTAATTCAAAAATTGCTTGTGATATTCAACGAGCAGCACGAAGAATATCAAAAATCATATGCTGACGCCGCTTTAAAAATTGAAAAAGCCGTCGGCGATCTTTTAGTCATCGGCCAAAAATTCAGGGCCGCTTCCGAAAAGGTATCTAAAGCGATTACCGCCGAAGTAAATAATTACGTTACCGTTACCGAAAAAAATTCGGCGCAGGCTTCAAAAATTATTTTTATAATAAGCCTTCTCGCCCTCGCCGTTTCTTTCATCCTCAGCTTTATCGTATCAAACGGAATTTCGGCCATCATCAAATCGCTTCTCGATGAATGCCGTAAATTAACAGAAGCCGTTAACCAGGGCAAACTCGATCTTCGCGGAAACGCCGCCGGCACCAATTTCGAGTTCCGCGGCATTATCCAGGGCGTAAATGAAATGATCGACGCTTTCGTTCGCCCGATCAACGTTACCGCTGAATATGTAGACAGAATATCTAAAGGCGATATGCCGCCGAAAATTACCGATAAATACAACGGCGATTTCAACGAAATCAAAAACAACCTTAACCAGTGTATCGACGCCATCAATCTTCTTATTAAAGACGCGGGATCTCTCGTCGTAGCCGCCGTTGAAGGTAAGCTCGACACGCGCGCAGACGCTTCCAAACATCAGGGCGATTTCCGTAAGATAGTAGAAGGCGTTAATAAAACTCTCGACTCGGTCATCGGACCGCTTAATGTAGCTGCCGAATACGTTGACAGGATATCCAAAGGCGACATTCCGCCGAAAATAACCGATAAATACAACGGCGATTTTAACGAAATCAAAAATAACCTCAACCAGTGCGTCGATGCGGTTAACCTCCTCGTTAAAGACGCGGGTTCGCTCGTCGTAGCGGCGGTCGAAGGAAAACTCGACACGCGCGCAGACGCTTCAAAACACCAGGGCGATTTCCGTAAAATAGTAGAAGGCGTTAATAAAACCCTCGACTCGGTCATAGGACCACTTAATGTAGCCGCCGAATACGTTGACAGGATATCCAAAGGCGACATCCCGCCCAAGATAACCGATAAATACAACGGCGATTTCAATGAAATTAAAAACAACATCAACCAGTGCATTGATTCATTAGGCGGCCTCATCAGCGAAATGAACAATATGAGCAAACAGCACGACCTCGGCGATATCGACGTAGTTATCAATAAAGAGATATTCCAGGGCGCTTATAAGGTAATGGCACAGGACGTTAACGACATGGTCAACGGCCATATCACCGTCAAGAAAAAAGCTATGGCGTGCGTCGGCGAATTCGGCCGCGGTAATTTCGAAGCGCCCCTCGAAAAATTCCCCGGTAAAAAAGTGTTTATTAACGAAACTATCGAACAGGTACGTGCCAACCTCAAAGCGCTTATCGCCGACGCTAATATGCTCGCGATAGCCGCCGTCGAAGGTAAGCTCGATACGCGCGCCGACGCCTCCAAACACCAGGGCGATTTTCGTAAAATAGTAGAGGGCGTTAATAAAACTCTCGACTCGGTCATCGGGCCGCTAAACGTCGCCGCCGAATACGTTAATAGAATAGCTAAAGGCGATATTCCGCCACAAATAACCGATAAATACAACGGCGATTTCAATGAAATTAAAAATAACCTTAATTTGTGTATAGAATCCCTTAAAATGCTTATAGTTGAAGACGGCGGCGTAGTGCTTGAAACCGCGGCCGAAAAAGATCTCACGGTAAGAATGAAAGGCACCTATCAGGGCGCATACGACACAATGAAACGCAACATCAATTCATTGCTCGAAAGCCTCGACGAGGCGTTCTCGCAGGTATCTTCAGCGACCGAACAGGTAGCCGCCGTTTCAAACGAAATATCTTCGAATGCGCAGAGCGTGTCTCAGGGCGCACAAAGCCAGGCATCGACCGTTGAAGAAATATCGGCGTCTATCTCTGAACTTACCAAATCAACCAACGATATCGCCGATTCTGCGCAAAAAACCAACGCCATGGCCGATGAAACTAAAAAAGAAGCCAACGACGGCGGTTTAGCCGTTAACAACGCTATCGAATCCATGAAACTCATAAGCCGCTCTTCTGAGCAAATATCGGCCATAATCGGCGTGATCAGCGAAATAGCCGACCAGACCAACCTTCTTGCGCTTAACGCAGCCATAGAAGCCGCGCGCGCCGGCGAGCACGGCATGGGTTTCGCCGTCGTCGCCGACGAAGTCAGAAAACTCGCGGAACGCTCATCCACGGCTGCCAAAGAAATAACCAATCTCATAAAAGAATCGGCGTCAAAAGTGGCGGAAGGTTCAAAGCTATCCGAACAGGCTGGCGAGACGCTTAAAAGAATATTAGAAGGCGTCGAAAAAACCGCTAAAGCCATCGAGCAGATATCGGCAGCTACCGAGCAACAGGGCGCAACGGCCAACGAAGTATCAAAAGCCGTTGAAAATGTGGCTTCCATAACCGAAGAAAACGCGAGCTCGTCTGAAGAACTCGCAGCTTCAAGTGAAGAACTTTCCGGCTCCGGCGAATCGCTACGCCAGCTTATCGAAGAATTCAAGGTAAGCAAATCAACGGCGAAAAAAAGAAATGCATAATTAAAAGCATTTAACTATAAACAAGTTCGCTTTTTTTGAGGGGAGGGAGAAAGGGTTAGCAACCCTTTCTCCCTCCCTTTCACCCCTCCCTCTTTCAGCAAATTGCCTGACGCTTTTTTGTTAGTTTGTCGATAGCTTACCGTCAGCTTTTTCTTTCAGGGCTTTAATTTAGTTTAAGTTTTCATTCTTCATTCTTTTTCTTTTTCATTCTTTTTTCCCTGCTTTTTACTTTTTTTCTGCCAGCTTGCTTGTTTGCAATCGCGCGCATGCATGCGCGCGACTGCGTAGAAATAATGGCCTTATAGCAACTATGCTTTATTGCTCGCGGTAAAAATTAATGCAAATCGAGTCTTATTAAACCGGGCCAAACCACATCGATCGGTCGAATATCAATCAATAAAATTACTAAGACTGATAATAATGTAAGTAAAACTTAAAAACATCCGTGATAAACACTAAATCTTAAAATAATGAAAAAATTGACTCCTTTTTTAAAAATTTATAGTATAATCATAGGTAGGATACTAAATAACACGATCGATATTTAATAAATCGTGTTATTTTGTGTCAAAAGTGTCATGTTTTGTAATTATATCATTGATTTTATAAATTTTTAGATAAGGATGATGTTTATGAAAAATATCACAATTAAAGTTAATTCGGCTGCCGTGGTTATATTTTTCTTTGTTTTTTTATTCGTAGCTTTTGCGGACGCTCAAATTTCAGCCGTCAAAGATAATTTAAATAAAAGCACTATTTCATCCGGCGCCAAAAAAACTTCCGCGCCGGCGGTTAAACCTCCCGCAAAACCTTCGGCCGTTTCCACTTCAAAGCCGGCCTCTGCCGCTAAAACGGTTTCAGCCTCATCTACAGCGGTTATTGCCGACGACGAATTCACCGAT
>CAYTCW010000037.1:0-35357 GCA_964436235.1 uncultured bacterium | reverse complement strand
AAAAATTTAATGCGTACGGCACTTATCAGACACAATGGGGTTCGGCGGGAACGGCCGACGGCCAATTCACTTCACCGCACGGCGTTTGCGTAGATAGCGACGGTCATATTTTCGTTTCCGACAAGTCGTGCCGCGTTCAGAAATTCAGTCCTATGGGAGATTTTATTCTCGGCTGGGGAAGCTCGGGCTCGGCCGACGGTCAGTTCAGCGATCCGTCGGGGATTTGTTCGGATGCGAACGGAAATATTTACGTCGCCGACTTCGGCAATTCGCGCGTGCAGGTATTCGGCCCGGGAAGCGCGCCCGTGGCTGAAAAAGTGGCGACGCCTTCCATAAGCCCCGCGGCCGGCACCTACACTACGGCGCAGAGCGTGACGATTACCTGCGCGACCGAAGGAGCCGTGATCCATTATACTCACACGGGCGAAACGCCGACGAGCGCGAGCGCCGTTTACAGCGGGCCGCTCAATATTTCAGCGAGCGCAACCGTTAAAGCTATCGCCGTTAAAAGCGGCATGACCGATTCCGACGTGGCGAGCGCGGCGTATGTCATACAATCCGCGCCGCTTCAGCCTGGTGAAACCTTGACTATAGACCTTGGCGGCGGCGTTATGCTGCCGATGGTAAGGGTTCCTGCTGCCGGCAGGTCATTTCAGATGGGCAGCCCGTCGACCGAGTCCGGGCGTAAATCCGACGAGGGGCCGGTTCATAAGGTCACTTTTACAAAAGATTTTTACATCGGCAAGTATGAGGTGACGCAGGCTCAGTGGGAGAAAATTTACGGCGGCTGGCCGATCATGACCCTCTCGACCGGCGATAGTTATCCCGCCTATTACGTTTCCTGGGAACATATATGCTCGACGGGCGGATTTTTAGAAAAAATAAACGCTTTAAGTCCAGGCGGTTATAATAGTTTCAGGCTGCCGACTGAAGCTGAATGGGAATATGCGGCCCGCGGCGGTACGCAGACAAGATTTTACTGGGGCGACGATCTTTCCGTTTCTGAACTTGGTAATTATGCCAGGTATTTAAAGAATTCGAGCAATTCGCCTGCGCCGGTCGGTTCGAAAACACCTAATTTTTTCGGAATTTATGATATGTCCGGCAATGTGAATGAATGGTGCGCCGATGTTTACACCACCAGCTATACGGCCCAGGATCAAATCGATCCGCAGGGCCAACCCGCCGATTCCTATTCCTACTGCGTATTTCGAGGTGGAAGCTACAGAGATGACGCTGAATTATGCCGTTCAGCGAACCGTTTTTATACTCATATCGGCTCCAGCATGAGCGACCTGGGTTTCCGCCTTGTGCTGGAAGTTTCCTCGTCTACGCCTTCCGAAAAGGTCCAGACCCCGCTCATATCGCCCGCGGCCGGCACCTACACTACGGCGCAGTGACTATAAGCTGCGCGACCGCGGGCGCCGTGATCCATTAACACTTATACGGGCGCGGAGCCGGCGGGCGCTACAATAAAAGATATAGCGGTAAAAAGTGGAATGACCGATTTTGATATGTCGCGCGGTTTATATTTTCGGGCAGCAGTAACTGAACTATAGATACAAATAAGAATAAAAAAGAGGCCGTTTTGGAAAGTAAAATTGAAAAACGCCTCTTTTTTATTAGAAATAGAAATTTTCGGGTATTAATTATTCGAATAAAAAATTTTTCGGATTTAAAGAGCAGAAAGCGTTCTTCGCCGCATCGTCTAAGTGCGGCGTTTCCGAAAAATAGCTCAGGTATTTGCTGTAGGATTCGATTTTTAAAAGGCTCATCATAAAATCGGAGCCGAATAATATTCGCTGCGGAACGATATCCGCCATTTTGCGCGGCAGTTTATTTAAAAAAGTTTTTAAGCCGGCGTAATAAGCAGGGTCGAATCCGTTGAATGAAAGGTCGGTATAAACGAATTCGTATTTATAGATGATCGAGCAGATTTTATTCGACCATTCTGAAAAAACCGCATCGCTTTTCCGCCCGAAATGCGCGAGGTTGATTTTGAGCCGCGGATAGCGCTTCAGGGCCTTTTCCCAGCGGTCCGGGGAAGTGAATTTTTCGGAGTCGGCTGCCGTGCAGACGGCATATCCTTCGTCGTTGCAATGAGCGGTTATCGGAATGCGTCCGGCCTCGCACGCGCCGTAGAGCGTTTCAACTTTTTCAAGCTCACGCGGCTCGTCTTCAGGCCACGGATCGAAACCGAGCGGCGGATAGACTTTTATTCCGGCGAAACTGTTGGCGCCAAGTTTTTTTACTTCGCCGTCAAATCGGCCGGATGCAGCCGCCAATAAGGCTGGCAAAGGCTTGAAGCCGTTAAAGTACTGATCGAGAACCGCTTCGAGTTTTTTTAGAGTGAAATTACGGGTGTTTATGCCGAGAAACGGGTAAATTTCGAAAAAGGAAAGTTCGCTTTTAGCGTTATATTTGTTAATGCCGTTGAAAATATCTATGATCTGCTCCGTTACAGGTTTGCGCGCCGGCTGGTTGTAATAGGTACCGGAGTTTACGGGGCCGCCTTTGCCGGCGCTTCCGCCGAAATCCATTATCAGCGGCGTTAAAACTGCTTTACCGTAGGTCGTTCCGCCTATTTTCAACCCGGTTTCGGCGCCAAGAAGCGGCGGTTTAAAGCCGTACTTGCCGCAAAGACAATCTTCCATCAATAGAAAAACTCCGCCAGAATCGTTTTCCATCACAGCGAGCAGGTTTTTCGCCTCTTTGTAAGAGCCGGCCATTTCAAAAAGTTCCTTTATGATTTTTATTTTAGTGAGCGAGTTTATCGAGCGCATAAGTTCATTGAGTGTAATTTCGCGCAGCGCGCGCACGCAGCGGTTTACAAATGCGAGCATGCACGGGTGGCTTAAATTCATCGCATGGCAGTGAATGTCGTAAAATACCGGACCGGTTTGCTCTGCGGAGCGGGTATTTTTTTCTATTTTATGATTATCATTTTTATCTTTCATTGCGTTATTCCTTTTTAGAGGATATTTAAGTATTTGTAAGAGAGATCAGCCGCGGTTTTTAATAATTATTTCGCCGGGCACGCGTTCGCGCGAAAAAGTGTGGTATAAAAGATTGTTTAGCGCGTCGTTAAGGTAGTATATGGCGGCTGAAAAGCCGGTTAAAACGGCGATTAAATAGCCGTAACCCATGAATTGCGGGCCGATGAAGACCGCGCCGGCAAGATTGATCACAAGATTGGCGGCGAAAAATATACCGGCAGCCTTCAGCGTATAGTTTGAAAAGTCGAAATACATTAGCAGTATCAGCGCAAGCATAAAGAAGGCGTGAATCAGCGCGGCGCAAGAAAAAACGCACCAGTTGAGCTGGTATTCCGGCGGCATTTTTAACGCGGCTAAGATCTGGCGCGAAAAGACTATAATTACGAAGGTAAGCGGCAGAGCGGTTTTTAAAATAGAGTTAGCGCCTTTTAAAATCGATAATTTCATAAGCGACAGGTTGAGGTTTATGGAGTCGAGATTTTCTTTTTCGACGATCGATTTATAAAAATTGCGAAATTTGACGTAGAAATTAGTTTCGACCGATACGGTAAAAACCGCCATGACGGGGATTAAAATCGCTATCAATATAAGGTTCATCCTGTCGTAAACTGAATTTTCATATAATAACCCGGTTATATGATTGCCGCCGATATACCAGAATATTATTTTATCGATCCAGACGCCGGCGTTGAAAAAAAAGCCGACGCCGATCAACGGCAGGTATTTTTTAATTTTATTAATGTCTATAGCCGGCCCGCTTATATTTTTTTTAGACCGAAATTCGGTCAGTATCTGTTTATGCATGGCGAAGAATATATAAATAATTCCGCCTGTAAAACCGCCTAAGTAGAATATAAGCCCGAAGCGCGAGCCGAATACTATTGAAACGGCGGCCGAAATTATAAACCCGATGGCGAATTGAGAGGTGATCGTCTTAAAGTCGCGGCAGGCGGTTAAAATAATCAGTTGTATCCATATAAGTCCGGTTAAAACGAATAAAATAACGGATATCAGCGAGTAGGTAAATCCCATTTTAGCCCCTGAGAATAAAACTGCCGCGGTTACGGCTAACGGCGGAGTTAAAAGAGTTATTACGCTAAGATATACGCCCGGTATCATTTCGAATTTAGATTCGTAAATATAATCGGCGATTATGCGCGTGGCCCCGAGCTGGAAGGCGCCCGAAATTATCTGCGAGAAAGCGAATACGTATATAACGCTCACCTGAAAAAGCCTGTTGAGGCCGGCTTCGGAGGTGACGAAAAAACTGACCGCCAGAAATGAAAGAAGCGAATAAATCCAGGGGCCCGAAGATATAACCGCCGCGTAAGAATACGCCTTTATGCGGCTGACGAAAGATTCGTCCTTTAATAAATTTTGAAGTTTGAAGCCGATTCCGGCCATATTTACTCCCGTTAACTTCTGATTTCTTTAATTTTAGAAGCGAGCATACCGAAATAAAGCCTTCGGTACTGAGCGCTTAATTGTTTTTTCTGATAATAGCGCCTGACGCGTTTCTGGCCGGTTATGGCCATCTCGCGCCATAGCGCGGGGTCTTTTAATATTTTAACGACGGCCGCGGCGGTTTCGGCGGGCGCCTTGATCGCCGTTATTATTCCGCAGCGGCCTATAGCGCGGTCTTCGGGCGAATCGCCGTAAAGCATTTCGCGGCAGGCGCCGACGTTGGTTGCTACTACCGGCACTCCCGCTATAAGCGCTTCGAGTATTACAAGCGGCTGCACTTCGGTTATCGAAGTCAGCACCAGCACGTCGATTAGTTTATAATAGTCGGCGGTATTGACCGGCCCGGTGAATTTAATAACGCTCATAAGGTCCAGAGCGCTTACAAGATTTCTTACTTCGCGCGCGTAATCGGCGTCTTCGTCGTCAGGGCCGATAATATAAAATTCGGCCTGCGGCATGGATTCATTTATTAATTTAGCCGCTTTAACGAAAGTTTCAACGTCTTTAACCGGAACCACACGGCCGACGAACCCTACTTTTAATACGGCGTCAGAGCCGCCCATGCGGCCTTTGAGGTTTTCGTATTTTTGTACGTCTATACCGTTGGGGATGAGAAGTATTCGTTTTTCGTCGGCGCCGAGCGATACCTGCATTTTTTTATTTTCGGAATAAAGCGATATCAGCTCGTTGGCGTGTTTATAGGTAAGCCTGGATAAAAAATCGAATATTTTAATCCAGAAATCTTTAATTTTACCGAGCTGGGCCTGCAGCTTGAGAGAGCCCGTGCCCTCATCGAGCATCCATGAGGATTCCGCGACTTCTATCTTGCGTTCGACGGTGTAAATTCCGTGTTCGGTGAGTATTATGGGCGAGCCGGTCTTTAATTTAGCCGTTACCGCGTACAGGCCGGCATAGCCGGTAGATACCGGATGGTATATCGACGCCTGCAAAAGCGGAGCGTTTAATATCTGCAGCAGCGGAAGGTGAGTGGTGCGGAAGGTCCAGTAGTAATCTATGAAAGATGTTGAAAGGCCGCACTGTTTATATAAATTAGTTATAATGTCGAAGGATTCTTTCGAGTATAATATCTTTTCGCCCGTTATTTTTACGGGACGACCGCCCGTCGCGGTTTTAGTGCTATCGCCGCTCTGCGGCGCGGCAGCGTGAAAATTCATCATGCCGAAGCCGTCGGGCGATATCTTTTTTAATATTTGCGCGAAGCGTGAGTGGTCGCCTTTTTTTATTTCCTGATGAAATGAATAAAAATCGAAAGCGTCGGATTTCATTTCGCTGACGCCGTCCGAATCTATAACCGGTTCATGTATCGGTATTTCGATATACTCGATAACGTTAGGCGGCAGCTCATATTTAAATTTTTTGAAGTGGTCCGTTTTTGAGGATATATGCACTACCCCGAAAGTGAAATTCGGGAAGTCTTTTATTATATTATGAGTCCATGCCGAAACGCCGCCGGTTATGTACGGATAAGTGCCTTCGCATATTAAACATATATCAACCATATTGTTATCCCAACTCGTTAATTATTTCCAGCGCGGATTCGCCGCCTGCTTTCTGGAGTATATTATAAAAACTGAATTTATCTTCTATCGGCATTTTTTTTGATATGGCCCTGTAAAAATTTATCAGGCCGTCGTTTTTGGAGTAAAGCGCGGCGTACTCTCCGTAATGACCGGGATCTAACGCGGCGCCGCCCGCCGGGGATATTTCTTTCAAAGCGTTTAAAAAAGCCGCCGTAATTAAACTTACAAAGCCGTCGTTGTTGAATTCCGGCCACTTCGCCGAATCGAAAATAGAGGTTATATTGTTTCTGACTATATAGTAAACGGCGTCTTTTACGGCGTAATTAAGAGGCGCGGGAACCGCCGGCGCTCCGGCGGAAAAAAAGCGGGCCGCTATGGCCCTTAACGCTTCCATGCCGGCGGTTTCTTTAAGCAGGCCGATATAAAGCGTTAAATCTTTGCCGTCGGCGTTTTCGATAAAATGCGCCATCGCGCCCGGATTATTATTTAAAGCTGAAACTACGACGCTTTTGATTATATTTGCATAAAGGCCGCCGCGGTTTAAATTAAGCGCGCCCGCGTAATCGTGGATAAAATCGATTATTCCCCTGTGCGGCGCAGTGCAGGCCGCGGCCGCTATCAGGCCTTCGTTTTTATATTCAAAAATGCTTTTGATCACTCTTTTGTAAAATTTATATTCATTTTCGCCTGCTTGATTAGTAAAACTCCGTCCGCCCGTCATTTTATCAGCGCCTGCCGCATTCTTTTTAATATAGGCTTCGCAAAAAACTATATAATCGGCGGCGTCTTTAGAGCATTCCGCGAAAACGCCTTCCGCGTGGGCCGGCGAAAGGTACTTTACCAGAAGCGGTATAGCTATATTTTTAAGCCGGCCCGATGCGGCCGCCCCTTCCTTTCTAAAGATCGACCGGCTTAAATTTTCAAGAAATTCAACCGGTATCAGGCCTTCAAAATTATTACGGTAAAGTATTTCAAGCGCCGCCGATTTAACGGCGTTATCGACGCTTTGCCTGTATATGTTTAAGATAAACTGCGCGTTATCATGATTTTTAACTATAACGTAGCTTAGTAAGGTAAGATATTCGAGGCGCAGACTCGCATTGTCTCCTGCGGAGGCTATCAGGCCGGTAATGATATCGCAAAGCAGCGGGCGGTCGATATTTAAAAGCGCGTTAAAGGCGAAGAATTTAATGGATTGATCGCCGGTTTCGCCGAGCAGTTTGAGGCATTTGACGATATGTTTCTTTTCGCCGGTATTAATGAGCTTAACGAGGCATTTGCCGGCAAGTTCGGTTTTAAGCGAACGGCCTTCGATAAATTGCGCGAGAAAATCTGCGGCGTCTTTATTTTTAAATTTCAGCGCCGATTCTATGACGGTTTCGTCCGCGGCGTCGCCGTGTTTAAATATATTATCACGGTAAATCGAAAGCATGACGCTTTCTTCGGCGAGAAGATGGGCGAATTTTATCGCGCTTTTCAATAAGCCGTAACGCCCGGTTTTAAAAATATCTTTGATAAGCGCTATATATTTATCGCGCGCAGCTCCGTCTTTATTAGCATGAATGCATATATATTTGAGCGCGGTTTCGAATAGATCGGCGGCGTCCTTTTCAGGCGGCCGTTCTAAATATAATTGAATTATATCATTTTTTAAAGATTCTTCGGGATTTTCGACAAGCATTTCAAGCGCCGTCAAGCGCATTTCACGGCCGCCGTGCCTGAGCATGGAAAGATAGTCCTGCGAGGTAAAAATCTGCGCGCTCTTTTTCGCGGCCGCGGCGGCCTCCTGCCTTACGGCGGTATCTTTGTCGTTTAATAATTCGAGCAGGTATTTTTTTCGCGACTTTTTTTTATTAGCGGAAATTAATTTAATGAAAAGCGACCTGGCGTAAGCGTTTGCCGTTTTAATCGCGCCGTAGAGCGTTTCAATAGTTTCGTCGTCTTTTATATTCAAAAAAATATTGGCGGCGAAATTGCGTATCAGGCTGTCAGGCGAATTGATATCGGATATAAGTTTGAGTATTTCTTCTTTATCCATTTAATTGCGCCTCATTTAAAATTTGACTTTTATCGCCGCCGAAATATCTGACCGATTTTTCAAAATCTAATAACTCCGGGCGTTTTTTCAGGATATCGGGCGTGAGGTATTTTTTAATGCTAAGGCAGGCGCGTCTGAGTTTTGCGATATCGCAAAGCCGGTAATTTATTTCGCATAAAAGCATTATCAGAGATATTTTAACTCCGTCGCCGCATTTATTGAGCTCCGGTCCGTTAATTGCGTCTTCTACTATTTTAAGGGCGTCGGCGTACATCGCTTTTTTATAATATTCTTCGGCAAGCAGGGCGCGCGCCTCGATGTAGTTTTTATTTTCTGCGATAGCGGCGTTAAGAAGCGCGTACATGCGCTCAGAAAGCCGTTTCTGTTCGATATCGTCTAAAAGGTCGCTCATTAAATATTTTGAGATCAAAGCCGCGAGGTTATAGCGCATTTCGTATATTTTACCGTAGCCTTCCTCCTCGGCGGCCGCTATTTCATCTTCGATATTGTTTATGCGTTCTTTAAAATCGTTTTCTATATTTAAAAGCGCGGATGCGGCCATGAATTTGATTTCTACGTTAGCATCTGAAAGCGCTTTTTTTAAAAGCATTATGGATTTAATAGTTTTCAGCTTATGTAAAATTACGATGGATTTTCTTTTAACTTCGATATCGCCGCCCGATAGCAGGTCTATTATTGGAATGGCGTTTGCGGCAAGGCTCGATCCGCCGAATTTAAAGGCTTTAAATTCGGTGTAAGAGTCCCAGTCGGCTTTTATGTGATCGATTAAATCTTCGCTTAGCCCGCCCATTGTCGAGCCGGCGGCACCTTCATTTTTAGCGCCGCGATCCGCTAAGGCGGGGCGCAGCTTATTCGTATATTTTATTACCGGGTACCATAAAAACGCGAGTCCGAATATCAGCGATACGGCGTAATAAAAATCGGCGGTTTCTTTTTCGGGTATTTTTTTGCGGTATTTAGCGGTTATTGATAAGGCTATTATGAGCTGAAAAATAAAAAAAATAACGGGCGAAACGGAGTACGCGCTCAGGGCGGCCGCGGCCGTTTGAACTGCCAATACGGGTATTTCAATTGATTTTATAAGGTTTGATGCCATAGTAATATTACTTTTTGCGGAATAAAACTTTATAGTTGTAATCGAGTTTAATGCCATCCGAAGCTAAAGCCGCATTTTTTAAAAACGCGGGAAGCGCGGCGTTAATTCGTTTGATCAATATCAGCACGCCCTTTTCGTCGGTGGAGGGCAGAAGGCAGGATAATAAATTTTCATCTTTAAATTTTGAAACTATATCCACGTCGCGCACTATGGTTTTTAAAAATATCGAAAGCAGCCTTAAAATTTCAGGCTGTCTTTCGGGGGCGAGCGTTTCGTAGTTGGTCATTTTGACTATAAGCGTCGAAAGATCGAAGTTATAGCGCTGCGCGCGTTTATATTCTTCAGACATTCTTTTTTTGAAATAATCGTATTTATATGCGAGAATAAGGTCGTCTTCTATATTTTTAGACTTGACTTCATTCATCTGCTTAGATTTTACGAGCGCGTTTTCGGTCCAGCTGGCTATAAGTTCGATAATATTGATAGTTTCGAGGTTCATCCTTGAAAATTCGAGATCGTATAAAACTATGAAACCGTAGATTTCGCCGCTGTCTTTGAATTTAATGGGGCATGAAATTTTTACGTCGGATTTAATTACGTGCTTCATGTTTTTATCCATTATATCGAGCATGGTATATATTTTGCCGCCCGCGAACGATTCGGCGATGATGGCGTCGTCGTTGGCGTTAGCGACGAAATCATATCTTTCCTTTAAACTTTCTTCCACCCTTTCGGCCGCTATGATCATTTTTGCGCCTTCGACGATTTTATATAAAACAAAGGCTTTAGAGCCGCAGAATTTTTCAACGAGGTCGCAAAGCGCCGTTATCAGCTCGTCCTCGTCGAATGATGACAGGGAGCTGGCGGCGTTGTAAACGGTTTTTATCGTCGTTGAAGTTTCGAATATTTTAAGCGCGTTTTTACGGTCTTCTTCGTTCATGCCGAGATTTATCTCTTTAATATCGTTGAGCTGTTTTTCTAAAGCCGAATTTTTTTTGAGCTGCAGCGATAGTTCGTAGTCGTAACTTTCACGCATGAGCGAAAGATAATATCCGATTATTATAAAAAGAGCGGTCAGTTTCATATTGGCCGAATCGGATATGAAGGCGATAAAGCCCGAATCGCTTCTAAGCCAGCAAATAATAAGATAAGATGAGGCGGTTATAACGGAGGTTATTATGCCGAACGGATATTTCTGGCGCGGCACCATGAATAAAATTATCAGCCAGAAAGGATGGAACGATACGCTCAGAAATCCTATATCGGAGCTGAAGAAATTATAATTAACCAGAAGGATCGCGCCTATTAATATAAGCGGTTCCAATATGTAATGTATGTTTTTATAATTAAATATAGCACGGGTCATTTGATGATGATTGTAATATAAGAGCGTTAAAATGTCAAGCGGGAATATATATTAATTAAAGCGGCGGCGAAATGTAAACGTAGATAGCGGGTGGTTCAGGCCGCCTGTCCGCAGTTATAGTAAAAAGCCGCTTTGCGCGCGACTATTATTACTTCGGGCGCGCTCGCCGGTTTTTCGATATAGCCGAACATATCTATTTCGCAGGCCTTATCGAAGAAATCTTTCATTGGAACCGCCGATACGCAAATAACGGGGGTGCGCGAGGCCGCGTGATCTTCAAAGGATCTTATTTTGCTTACCAGCACTCCGATATCCGAGCCGCCGCAAAACGCGGGCGCGAATACCATCGCCGCTTCCCTGTTTAAGATGTGATCTAAGGCTTCGTCGTAAGAATCGATTATCGCCGTTTGAAATCCGGCGGCGTCGAGTATTTCCGCCATCGCGGCGGCGAATGTTCGTTCATTATCTATAATCAATGCATTCATATTCATGGAATTCTACCATAAGATTAACAAGATGGCAATGAATTTAAGTTTATTTTTTTTAATAATTTTTAATAATTTTTTTATATTGAAATTTATTCTTAATTTTGATAGAATGATTTCAATAAATATGAGGCTGAAAAAAGCCGGGGAATTAATAAATATTTTTGGAGGATGAGATAATGACACAGATAGTTGAAATTAAAGCGCGCGAGATATTAGATTCAAGAGGCAATCCTACCGTCGAAGTTGACGTTATATTAAGTTCGGGCGAAGTAGGCCGCGCGGCGGTCCCTTCAGGCGCATCGACCGGCGTTAACGAGGCATTAGAGCTTCGCGACGGCGATAAAGCCAGATATCTCGGCAAAGGCGTTATCAATGCGGTTAAAAACATCAACGAAGTTATAGCACCCGAAATAATAGGGCTCGATGCCACGCAGCAGACTTTAATCGATAAAACCATGGTCGCCCTCGACGGCACGCCTAATAAAAGCAAACTCGGCGCTAACGCCATTCTCGGCGTATCGCTTGCATGCGCGCGCGCGGCCGCCAGCTATTTCGGACTTCCGCTCTATCAGTATATAGGCGGCACCAACGCTAAAGAACTTCCCGTACCGATGATGAACGTAATGAACGGCGGCGCGCACGCCGATAATAACGTCGATATCCAGGAATTTATGATAATGCCTGCCGGCGCGGCTACATACGCCGAAGCTCTCAGAATGGGCGCCGAAACATTTCATAACCTCAAATCGATACTTAAATCCAGAAAATACGCTACCAGCGTCGGCGACGAAGGCGGATTCGCGCCCAATCTTCCAAATAACGAAGAAGCCATTAAAGTTATAGTCGAAGCTATCGAAAAAGCCGGATATAAGCCCGGTAAAGATATATACATAGCCTTAGACGCCGCTGCTTCGAGTTTTTATGATGAAAAAACGAAAAAATACACTCTCAACTACAAATCTGACAATAAAGAAGAAAAAACCACCGATGAAATGATAGCTTATTATGAAATGCTTATCAATAAGTATCCTATAATATCAATCGAAGACGGCCTCGCTGAAGACGATTGGGACGGTTTCAAAAAAATGACGGCTAAATTCGGCGATAAAGTTCAGATAGTCGGCGACGACCTTTTAGTCACAAACGTTAAATATATCAAAAGAGCTATCGACGAAAAAGCCTGCAATTCGGTATTGATAAAGCTCAACCAGATAGGCTCGCTCACTGAAACGCTCGACGCTATCGAAATGGCCAAGCGCGCAGGTTTCACAGCCGTCGTGTCGCACCGTTCGGGCGAAACCGCCGATACGACTATCGCCGATCTTTCGGTAGCCGTTAACGCCGGTCAGATTAAAACCGGATCGCTTTGCCGCACCGATAGAATAGCTAAATATAATCAGCTTCTCAGAATCGAAGAAGAACTCGAAGGCGTAGCGCAGTACCGCGGCCTCGGCGTTTTCTATAACATAAAGAAATAGTACGGACGCTACTATATCGGATAGATAATACACCGAAGGCGGTAAAGCGGTTTTGAAACGCCTGCCGCCTCGGTGCCTGTGTTTATTTTTTATTATAAAATGAATTTGGACGGGTGATAATTTGATAGCAAGCGCTTTGATGATACAAAATATAAACCGGATCGGCATTTTCAGTTCGCTTACCGCGATCGAGATTAAAGAACTTTTAAATTACGCTTCATACGAAGAATATAAGCCCGCTCAGATGATTTTTAGTGAAAACGATACCGGCTCGTCGCTTTATATAGTAATAAGCGGTAAAGTAAAGATTTTCAGGGTGCTTTCCGATAACACCATTCATGAAATATCCAATTTTTGCGATAACGAAGTATTCGGCGAAATGTCGTTTATGGATAATCACGTTAGAAGCGCTAACGCCGAAGCTTTATGCGAAACAAGTTTGGTGAAGCTGACCGTAGATAACTATCAGCAGTTTTCAAAAGTTTTTCCGGACGCCGCTTTCAGATTTCATAAAAATTTAATTACCGAAATTCAACATCGGCTTCGTAAAACCAATGACCGTTATTCCTATCACATAATATGGGGAAAAACGATGAAAACGGCGTTAGCCAAAAATTACGAAGAATTGCTTCAATCAAACATAGAGCTTTCTGCGAGCCGCAATTTTTTATATAGCGTAATTGATAGTTCCAGCGATATAATTTTTGTGCTTAACGATAATTTCGAGGTTATACTTTTTAACGCCGGCGCGCAAAAGACCTTAAAATACAGGCAGAGCGATTTTTTAAATAAGCCGGCCGCCGGAATTTTTTATGAAAAGCAGGAATTTGAAAGATTTATAGACGCGGTAAAAACTCAAAAATCTCTTGGCGATTACGAAATTAATTTCAAATCGTCGGATAACAGGAAAATAATAGTCAATTTATCGGCGTTTATGCTTTCGCCGGTCGAAGACGCTCCGGGTTTCGGCGATGGATTAGTTATAGTCGCGCGTGATATCACCCAGAAAAAACTGCTTGAAAATCAGTTGATGCAGAATGAAAAAATGATATTTCTCGGCAAGGCCGTTTCAGAAATAGTACATGACATTAAAAATCCGCTTACCATTATACAGTTAACCAAAGATGCCGTTCAGATTAAAATCGAAGGCGCGGATTCTTTGAGTTCTGAAATAAAAAAAGAATTGGAATTCGATTTTTCCAAAATAGATGAATCCGTTGATCGTGTTCAGCAGATAATAACCAATACTCTTGATTATTCAAAAGTAGTGCCGGGCAAAAAATGCCGGTTAGATCTTATGGAGGTTGCCGCTAAATCGATCGAGATGGCAAAGATACATTTGAAAAATAACGATTCGGCAACCGTTTCGCTGAATTCCGGCGCATCGGGGCCGGTATTAGTAGAAGGCAATTTTCAACAGCTCGAACAGGTAGTTGTCAATCTTATCACCAACGCCATCCAGGCGCTCGACAATAAAGCCGGAGGCCGTATCGAAGTTGCATCCGCCGTCTCGGACGGCTTTGCCAGCCTCGTCGTTAAAGATAACGGCTGCGGCATCAGTGAAGAAAATATGCAGTATATATTCGAACCTTTCTTTTCGACTAAACAGTCCGATAAGGGAACCGGCCTCGGCCTTTCGATATGCCAGGCGATTGTTTCTCAGCACAAAGGAGAGATGACCGTTAAAAGCAAGCCCGGCGAAGGTTCCGAATTTATATTAAAAATTCCCGTTGCGGCCGGCTAAATATATCCAACATAGCCCTTTTTATTCAAGATCACAAACTAAATCGAACAGCTTGCGGAAATGATATAATTATTTTGGTTATTTTTCCGATTATAAACTTATGATCGCAAAAGATATCCTTAAAAAAATAATTATAGTATTTATCGCGGCTTTAATTTTAAATCAGTTCGCCGATATTGCCTCCTATGAAATTCAGGGCGGCGGTCCCGGCGGTTGCGCCTTTGCGGCTGAAGAAAAGGAAACCGTCGCATCCGGCATAACCTATCGCAAAAATATAATCGATACCGGCGGAAAGAAGCAGGCCATTTATGAACTCGAGTTCGATCTGGCAAAAAGCGAGTTTGAATTAGAGTCGGTTTTCGGCCAGGACTGCATGTATAAAAAAGAAACGGTGTCGTCGATGGCGCGCCGTAAAAATGCAATAGCCGCGGTTAACGGGGCATTTTTCTCAAAGGCGGGAGCGCCTTTAGGAATGTTGGTCCATCAGGGAAAGATAGTCAAAGAACCAATTCTCGGCCGTACCGTATTCGGAGTTACCAACGATAACGAGTTTTTTTTCGATAACCCCCGTTTCGACGCCCGCTTTTTTTATCAAAAATCGCCCGCCGATAAAGCTTCTTATATCGAGCTCGACGGCATTAACCGATCGGCCCACGATGATGAAGTGATTATATTTACCTCGGAATATGGCAATAAAACAAGAACGAAGTCTAAAAATTCGCTCGAGATAGTCGTAGTGGATGAGAAGGTTACCGCTATCGGCGTTAATAATTCAGTTATACCGCCGCAAGGTTACGTTATTCATGCCGGCGGGTTCATGGCTTCCGAATTAGAGCGCGTGGCTATTGGAAATACAGCTTATATGGAGCTATACGTAAATCCGGTTTGGGAAAAGGCTAAATTTGCGGTCGGAGGCGGCCCGCGTCTTTTAAGCGCCGGTAAAGTAACGGTTGAAGCCAAGGCCGAAAAATTTAAATCCGACGTGGTTTCGGGACGCGCGCCGCGCACCGCCGTCGGCATTACCGCCGATAAAAAAATAATTATGGTATGCGTGGACGGCCGCCAGAAAAATTCCGCGGGCATGACTCTTAAGGAATTAGCCAATTATATGAAAAAAAACGGAGCGGTCGATGCGATGAATTTAGACGGCGGCGGTTCGACGACCTTTTTTTTAATGGGAAAAGTTTTGAACTCCCCTTCAGACGGGCGCGAAAGGCCCGTATCACAGGCCCTTGTTATAAAACCTAAAGATAACATAACTAAAGAACTCACCGCTTCCATAGGCGAAAACAGCGTGTTAAAATAAAAATAATATATATTTAGAAAGGCTTCGTTATGTTTGTTGGAGTTGAACTAAGCTCATTTTGTAAAATTTTATCGGCAAAATCGTTGCGGTCATCGATTTTAAAGTTGATGACCGTATTGTTTTTTTCAGCGGCCTTCGCCGTAAATTGCCCGCCTTGCGGCGCGGCGCCGGCAGACGATAAAGACGCGGCCGCGGGCGTTATGAAATTATCCGATATAAAAGTCGGAATGAAGGGCGCCGGCCGCACGGTGGTTTCCGGCTCTCTGATAGAGGAATTCGACGTCGAGGTACTCGGCATTTTAAAGAATAATAAACTCGATGAGGCTCTGCAGATATCGGGTTCGTCTATATTAGTGAGGGTTTCGGGCGATGTTATACTTAAATCGGGCGGCATTGCCGCGGGAATGAGCGGCTCTCCGGTATATATAGACGATAAACTTGCCGGCGCAATAGCGTCCGGCTGGATCATGACCGATCACACGATAGGGCTTATGACGCCGGTCGAGGAAATGCTCGGCCTTTTCAAATATATAGACAATAAAAAAAATAAAATCGAGGTTAACGTTAATGAATTGATCCAGCGCGACGCAATGCTTTTTATGGATAAATCTTCGCCGGTTAACGGTTACAAAGGCGTTATAATCGACGACGGCACAATCGACGGCGGCCGGCTTGCGTCGTATTCGAACGACGGATATATGATCTTTAAAAACGCAGCCACCCCGGTTATGGTGACCGGTTTAAACGACCGCAATTACGGCAGGTTAAGAACGGCGATGAAAAAAAGCGGGAACAATATCGATCTAATCAATTCGCAGCGCGATATTAAGGGCGCTTCAAGCGATTTCGATATCGCCGAGCTGAAGCCGGGCCATGCCATAGCGCTTCAGTTAGTAAGGGGCGATATAAATATAACGGCGATAGGAACGCTTACCTATCTAAAAGATAGTAAATTTCTGGCCTTCGCGCATTCATTCATGAAAAAGGGCGACTGCTCTTTCTTTTTTGCGCCGGCCGATATTTATTACTGTTTTTACTCACAGGAAATGCCTTTTAAGATAGGCGCGCCCGGCAAATTAATTGGCAGCGTTTTAGTGGACCGCAACGAGGGCATAGCCGGTCTTATAGGTTTAATGCCTAAAGTGGCGAGCGTACGCGCGGCCGTCACGGATCTTGATAACGGCATTAATCGAGAATTCTGTTCTCAACTTGTCAAAGACGGCACGATGTTCACGCAATTAGTCCAGGCCGTTTTGACACAGGCCGTCGATGAAGGAATTAACCGGCAGGGCGAAGGCTTTGCCCGAATTACCTATAAAATAAGCGGCCGCAGCGAAAAAAGCGGAGAGTTTGTAATATCACGCCGCAACTACTATTACGATATGTATGATATCGCCAGCGTAGCTATAGATGAGATACTCAACGTGACAAACGCCATAGCGATGAACCAGTTTGAAAAAGCCGACATTTATGATATCGACGTTAAATTTGAAATCAGCGCCCAGAGCCCCTGCGCCCGAGTCACTCAGGCGTCGATCAATTCCGGCGTTTATGAAAAAGGCTCTTCCGTCGAAGTCAGCGTTACCGTCGAAGGCGATTATAAACGCCCTTTTACCGAAACTTTTGACGTGGCGGTGCCGCTTAATATTAAAAACGGCGAATATACCCTCAAGATTTCCAACGCGGATTATACCTCGGTTCATATGGCGGCGCAGGATTTAGAGTTAAGTTCGAAAAATCCGGATTCATTAGAATTAAGCGCAGCCAAAACCGCCGTTTCATTCAAAGATCTGGTCAGAATTTTAAATAATTGCGAAAAGAACAACCAGATTAAAGTCGAATTCGAGCCCATTTTTGCTTCGGCTGCGGCATCTTCGGCAGTCCCCGCCGCCGCCGCAGAGGAAAGCGGGTCTAAAAGTTCAGCTAAAAGCAGGGAAGGCAAAAAATTTAGAGAAACTCCGTCGTTAGATATCGACGGAGGCCATAAAGACCGTCAGAACAGGGAGAAAAGTTTCGGCGCGGTGAAAACCTCCGCCTTATGCGCGGCCTCTTTTCAGGCGTCGGGCGGCAGAATCGTCGAAATGATATCCGGGCTTAAATCGCAATATTATGCGAATAATCCGATTCCGGCGGAAGAAAATTATAAATTTTATAAAAGTTTTGAATTTTTATTTTATCCTTTCAACGCTCAGTTTTCAATAACCATCGGCCAGCCGGGCGTGGAAGGCGGCCGGGATGCAGCCGATGAATTCAGTGATGAAAATCAAAATTTTGACGATATGATAAATGATTAAGTTTTGAAAGACGGTAGGAAATGTATAATTTTTTATTAAGCCAGATTCGTGATATGATAAAAGGGCTGGGCGAAATGACGCTTATGATGATCAGCGCTTTTTCGTTTATAATCCGCGGTAAAATCAATATTAAAGACTTATTGAATCAAATGTCTTCGATCGGCGTGGATTCGTTATTTATGGTTTCGATAACCGGGCTTTCGACCGGCATGGTGCTCGTCGTTCAGATGGGCAATCAGATGGTTAAGATGGGCGCGGAGTCTTATGTGGGCGGCATAGTCGCCCTCGCGCTTTCACGCGAACTGGCGCCGAATTTAACGGCGATAGTTGTGGCCGGGCGCATAGGCTCGGCTATGGCGGCTGAAATAGGAACGATGGCCGTCACAGAGCAGATCGACGCGCTGCACACGCTCGCGGTAAGCCCTATTAAATATTTATTCGTTCCCCGGGTACTTGCCGCCGCTCTTATGCTTCCGATACTCACCATATTTACCAACGCGATCGGTATAGCCGGCGGCTCTTTCGTATCGGTGATGCAGGTCAATATATCGCTGGTCACATTCAAGGAGTCTATTTTATCGACGCTTTTGGTTCGCGATATTATGGGCGGACTGGCTAAATCTTTTATATTCGGTATAATAATCGGTATGGTAGGCTGTTATAAAGGCTTTAAAACTTACGGCGGTGCGGAAGGCGTCGGCAAATCGACGACGAGCGCCGTGGTTCTGGCGATTATGCTTATACTCGTGGCTAATTACTTTTTATCGGTGCTCGTAGTTAACGTTAACGACACTTTTTTCGCTCAATAGTAATAAATGAACGGTGATGATTATGATAAACGAATCGGCCTGCTGCGCTGATAATATAAAAAAAGGCGAAACCTTAATATCGGTTAAAAATTTATTTAAAGCCTTCGGCGTCAAAAAGGTTTTAAAAGGTCTTACTATTGACGTTAAAAAAGGTGAAATTTTAGTTATTATAGGCCCTTCCGGCTGCGGTAAATCAGTTTTATTAAAACATATAATGGGGCTTTTGTCCCCTGATAGCGGCACTATTCATTACGCCGATAACGAAGTCACTAAATTCGGCGAAGCGGAGTTTAACGTAATGCGCAAGCGCTTCGGAATGCTCTTTCAGGGCGCCGCTTTATTCGATTCTCTGACGGTCGGCGAAAATATATCGTTCGGCCTCAGAGAGCATACGGATCTTTCAAAAAGCGCTATAGATAAGATAGTGAATGAAAAACTCGAATTGGTAGGCCTTCCGGGCATCGCCGATCTTAAGCCGGCGCAGCTTTCGGGCGGCATGAAAAAAAGAGTGGGCTTAGCGCGCGCTATTGCCATGAACCCCGACGTTTTGCTTTATGACGAGCCTACGACGGGGCTCGATCCGGTAATGGTGACTATAATAGATAAATTAACGGTTGATATGAATAAAAAACTCGGCTGTACGACGGTGCTCGTTACCCATGATATGAAATCCGCCTTCCGCATAGCCGACCGGATAGCGATGCACTTTAACGGGCAGATAATCGAAGTCGGAACGCGCGACGAAATTATGCGTTCGATTAATCCCGTAGTTAAACAATTCATCGACGGCAGCGAAGAAGGCCCGATAACCCTTTCACACGCTACGGTCGAAAAGTAAGACAAGAAGTAGAACATATAAAGTAGAACATACAAAACAGAATACACAAAGTAGAATATATAAAAAACAGAATATATCACGAGAGGATGAAGGCGATGCAATTTACATCTGCGATGAAAGTGGGAACGGTGGTCCTGATAGGTCTTATATTTCTTGCTGCCGCGGTTTTTATAATAGGCGACATTCAGTTTTTAAATAAAAGATATAATATCACGGTTAAATTTACCCACGTTGACGGCCTGCTCGAAGGGGCGAAAGTCACTTTTGCCGGCGTTAAGGTGGGCAAGGTCGAGCGCATCGATATCAGAAGCGGCCTCGTCTATGTGCGCCTTTCGATAAGCGATAAGATACGCCTTCCTAAGTGCACCCGTTTTACCATCGATACAGCCGGATTGATGGGAGAAAAATATCTCGGAATGGATATAGCGGAATGCGATACTCAAAAACAGGAAGAGTATTTTAAAGATAGCGACGAGGCGAAGGGTATAGAACCTCTCAGGCTTTCGCAGCTTTTCGGCGAAGGCGAAAAGATAATGCAAAAGGTTTCAAAAAGTATCGAATCGGTCAATAAAGTGATAGGCGACGATAAGGTGATCGATTCGTCAAGAAATATGATAATTAACGCTTATGAGATCACTCTTTCCGTTAAAAATTTTATGGCTTCACTTGAAGACCGTATCGACGGCATTCAGGATAATATGGAAGAAATGCTCAGGGACTTCGGAGACGTCGGGGAGGCCCTTGCCGGTATTATCGAAGACAATAAGACCAACATAACCGAGCTTATACAGAATTACCGTGACGCCGGCGACGAATTCAACCAGCTTATAAGTGAAAACAAAAAAAATGTGTCAGAGCTGATAAGCAATATGAGTAAGACTACTTCGAATTTAAACCGGCTTATAGGCAGGGTAGAAGATGAAGGCAGGACCGCCGATAAGATTAAGGAAATGCTTGAAAATTTTAGAAAAACATCTAAAAACGTGGAAGAAGCCACTTCATCGGTAAAGGATTTATTGACGGACCAAACGCTTGAAAGCGAACTCAAAGGCTCGCTTAAATCGGTCGCCAGCGTTGCTAAAAAGGCGGATTCACTGCTTTCGACTTTAAAAGGCGGCGCGATGAAATTACTTTATACCATGAGAATGGATAAAAACGATAAGAAAACCCATAACGATATGGCCGTTAAAATAAATACTTCGGGCGATAAATCTTTTCTGATAGGCGTGAGGAATATAGGCAACGGCAATCAGTTGGACGCCCAGTTCTGTCAGAACGGCAAAGGTCCTCTGACCAAGCGCATGGGCATCATCAAATCCAAGGTAGGGTTCGGAATCGATTATCAGTGGAAGAAAAATGTTTTGTACTCGGTCGATTTAATAGACACTCATGATACCCAGGTTGAAACGACTTCAATTTATAAGCTCAAAAATAATATTTCACTTCAGTCAAAAGTGGAGAACGCTTTAAAGAAGAAAGAAAGAAATTATAATGTTGGTATTCAATACGCATTTTAAGCATATAAAACTTTTGTCGCTTCATTTAAAAGGTTTTATACTAAAACTTAAAGACGCTGCCCGGTATTTATTGACGGCGTTTTTAAGTTTTGCCGCTTTCGCCTATTCAATTTTATTTATATGGTTGAAAAACCTTTATCCTCAGTTGCTTCGGATATTTTCGTCTAAATTAAAACCTTATGCGGGAATTGCCGTTAAAATAATAATTCTGGTTTTAATGGCTTTCGCTTTTACATTAACGGTTAAAACATATTTTTTTCAGAAGATAATGGCGTCTGAAATGCTTAAAATGATAGGCGGCAGCGCGAGCGTGGCTAAAGTCGAGCTCGGCCTGGCAAATTTTTCGCACGATTCGGTTACTATAAGAGAATTATCGCATTCTACCGGGCAGTTTCAGCTGCGCGCCAAGGAAATAGACGTTACCTATGATTTTGTCGAAAGTATGAAAGAGCGCGCGCAGATAAAGATATTGAATTTTAAAAAACCGGAGCTGGAGATAACGGATTTAAAATATTTAGCGGAATCATTGTTTTCAAATAACAAGCAAAACGCCGCTAATTATGATTTTTTACTCAAGCTGCCTAAAATAAGCGTCAGCAAAGGCGAATTATCGCTGCCTGGCGGCGCCTGGGCGATGCATAATCTAAACTGTGAAATTACTCCGCTTACCGATTATATCGTATATATGAAGGCGCGCGCCGATTTTAAAAATACCGGCTGCCGTCTTGAACTAAGCGTTACCATAAATTTTGAAACCGCGAGCGTCAAGTATAACGGAAAAATAAATTCGATGAGTCTTTATGACTCTGAAAAGTTTATAAACGCCATATCCGGGCGCGACTTCGTTAAAAAGTTGGCTGGCGAAGCCGATTGCGAGTTTAGCGGAGCTTACTCATATGTAACCCGCCGCAGCGATTCGGATTTTAAATTTATGCCGCGCGGTTGTTCTTTCGTTTTGCCGGATAAAACAAAAACTCCTCTGGCGTTGAATGAGGCCGTCGTTGATATGTCTTTGAGCACAAACGGCTTCGATGTATCGGATTATGAAATATCCGTTAAATCAGCAACGCTCATTATTGACGGTAAAGAAATCACTTCACGAGGCATTTTTAACAAATCCGGCTGTGATTTTAATTTTTATTCCCGGCGTTTGAACGCCGGCGATTGCGAACTGATAACCGGCCGCGAAGCGCCGGCTTTTATAAAAAAATACGCCCCGGAATTTTCCGTTGATTTAAATTATAAAAACGGTTCGTTTAATGCCGAAATAAAAGCTATTCCCCGTAGTTTATTTGAATTTTCCAATCTATCGGGCGTTAAATTAGCGGGCGGGCATTTCATTTTTAAAGGCATCGCTTCGCGTCCTGAAGCGGCGTCGCTTTCCGGCGCTTTGAGTATAGCCGTAAACGATACCCGGACGCATGATATTAAAATATCTTCTCAAGGCCTTAATAGTTTTTCATATACCATCGACGCCGAGGCCTTCGGCAGTTTGGAATTTAAAGACGCCGGCCGGCGGGTAGAGCTAAATATGCGTCCCTTTCAGAGCGCGTCGAAAACGCTTAATAAAACGGTTAATAAAGCTTCTTTAAAGATCGATTTCGATCTGGAATCGTTAAAGTTTGATTCCGTCGTCCAGGACGCTCTTTCAGATGATATTGCGCCGCTTTTAGCTTTCGTGATAAAGGATACTCCCGCTTCGGCAATAAAATTATTTCCGGGCCAGCTTTATAATCTCGATCTGAGCGGATACTATGAAAGCGGCCGGCTTATGTCGCATTATACCTTAGCGCGTAAAAATAGAAAACAGCAAGCCGCATTGAAAAATGCGGTTACGCCGATTTTAAGCGGCGTTTTTTCGCTTGCCGTTCCCGGCCGCGGAGGCGTTTCATTTAATTTAAAGTCGGAAGGAAATTTAGCGGAAGCTTTTAACATACTCGATATTTCAAAACTCGATAATTATAAATTTTACCAGTTGATACAAAGGAAATTATTTAACCAGAAGTCTGAGATAAATTTGAGCGCTCACAACGGCAGGTTATCTTCTTTAACTCTCGAAACGGCTTCGATTAAAATTGATTACGGCTTCGACGGCAGGCTGAATTTTGAATATATGCATAAGAATTTTATGAAATTAGCCGGCATTTATTACATAAACGAAAACAGGCTGAAAGCCGGAGCGAACTTATATTTGAAAAAATTGCCGCCCGCCTTTCTCGGCGCGGCTGAATATCTTGCATTAAGCGAATTTAAAGTTGACTACGCTGAAGGCCTTCTTAAAATAGCTTCAGTTGAAAACAAAAAAAATGGAGCGTTATATTTCGAACTTAAAACTTCGGGAATTCATAATATAGCCAATTCTAAAGTAACCCTTAACAACGTTATTGTCGAGACGGCCGATTTTTCTTATAACGGCGTCGCGGAAATAGATTTCAACGCTCTTAATTACTTTTTGAATGGAAGGCTCGTAGTTAATAATATTTTTAACGACAGCGCCGTGCTTAAATTAGCTTTGAGCGATTATAAAATAAATCTATCGGGCTCGTTCCGCGATTTGCAGCCGCCCGATAAATCCGTAATAAAAGTCGGAATGGTCGGCGCGCCGTTTTTATCGTTTTTATCTGCCGCGGCCGATTTCAAAATAGAAATAGGAGAAACCGCCGATATATTTTTTGAAGAGCTTAAAATAATCGATCCGGCCGGAACGCCGGTTATAAAGGCGTTAGTTGAATTGAAACGCGATAAGCGGCTGAATCAGAATTATTACTACGTATCTTATAAAAGCGAAAAATTGAAGGAGTGCATTATATCGTTCGGCGCTTCGATTGCGCCTGAATATAAAGATTTTATCCAGAACCTTTTTAATTTTAAATTCGATCTTTTCCAAAAGCATATCCAGACCGCCGCGGCATATATTGAAACGCTTTCGCTTTCGGGTAATTTGACTTTAAAGGATATAGCGGTTCTTAATCATGAATTCGAGATAATGGTCGGGTTGAAAAACGGATTGAAATTTCTTTCGTCTTTTGCCTGTGATGAAAAATCAAAAACCGGTTATAAAACAAAATTGATGAATTACAGCTTAGCCGGGGTTACCTATAAGGGAGAATGCGCCTTTGAAACCGCTGATTCAAGCGCTTTTATCAGCGTTAAAAATTTAAAAATAAACACGGCCGACGCGCTGGAATTTTTAACCGGCGAAAAAGTCGATACGGGAGGCGTTATGAACATAGACTCCCGTCTGGGTTATCAAGCCGGGGTTTTTAAACTTAAATCGAAAGTAAAAGTCTCTAACTCTAAAATCGATGCGGACAGACTCGCTAAACTGCTGTTTAAAGATAATAAAAAACTATCAGGAGTGCCGCTGGAATTCGACGTCGAAATTATTATCGATGAGTCGAACTATATTTATAACACCGCCATTTACGCACTGGCGGAAGGCAGGGTATTCGTTAAAGGTACGCCCGATTCTCCTTTAGTTTCAGGGGTTATTGACGTGGTTCGCGGCAAAATAAACTATTTGAACAGAAGTTTTAATATCGATTCCGGCAGTTTTAAACTTTCGACGCTTAAAGATGTATTAAAGCCTTCAGGCATGAATTTAAATTTTTCTTCCGTTAATGGTTACGAGCTTTCGGCTGCTGACGGTCAGAATAAGAAATTAAAGGCGGATTCGGCTAAAACTTCAACGGCCGCTAATAACGCTTTTCCCGTAAAGTATAGTTACAGGCTGTCTGCGGGCGTCGCAAACAACGGCGCTTCCGCTAAAAAATCGGTGATCGAACTTAACGCTAATATATCGGCTTCGACGAAAGTTGACGATTACGATATCTATTTGAACATATCGGCCGGATTGAATAAATTGAACGCCTACTTAACCTCGAAACCCGAATTATCCACGGAGTCGATACATATGCTTTTATACGGCGTAAAGCCCGATGCGGCATCGGCTTCAGGCGGCGGCGAGCAGATCACTTCCGATAAATTTATCGACGTTTTAAATACTCAGCTGCAGGATGCGATCTATCAAAAATTAAGCGATTCTCTTGAAAAGAAGTTTAATCTCGATGAAGTGCGCATAAATACATATACGGCTAACGGCGCGACGACGCTGGGAGGCCGCATTAACGGCGCAAATAGCGGCTCGTCTGAACTGTTGAAAAATTTCGGCCATTACACCGACGTCGAGGTTAAAATTGGCAAATATGTCGATCCGGCACTATTTTTGAGTTACAGTAAAAATTTATATAACGCGAAAAGCGATAGTCTTGGAATGGAGTATAAGGTGAGAAAAAAATTGATGGTTGACGGCAAGGTGAATCAAAATTTAGAATACCGCGTCGGCGCTAAATATGGAATACCATTTTAGCGTAAATAAAAAAAAGATTGACAAAGGGATGAAAATTGTAATATAATACCGACTGTTAAATATAGATATTAAAAAGTATATAATTTTCTTTTTATTGAAATTTTGGGGGTTTAAAAGATGAAAAGGACAACAGTTTCGGCATTATTCGTTATTTTATGCGTACATTTACTCTTCGTTTCGCCGTTGATGGCTAAAGAAAAAAAATCATCGGCGAAAAAAGGCGCCGTAAAAGCCGAAGCGCAGGTTAAAAAGAACAAGAAAAAGTCTGCTACAGCCGATGAAGCCAGAATCGGCCGCGTCGTCGATATCGAAATCGCCGGCGCTAAAAACGTTAATCCGTCAATCGTTTTGCTTTCTCTTACCATGAAGGCCGGAAGCGAATTGACCGAAGCCCTTATCGATGAAAACATGAAAAGGGTTTTTAATATCGGTTATTTCACTCAGGATATCGGAGTGGACGTTTTAAGCGTTAAAGACGGTAAAAAAGTAATATTCAAGGTCGTCGAGAATCCGCTTATCAAAGGCGTTAAAATTAAAGGCAATACGCTTATCGACGAGGCTAAAATATTAAAAGCCATGCAGAATAAAGCCGGCCAGGTTTTCAACTCGGCCCTCGTTTCATCCGACGTGCAGAGCGTTCAGAAAATATTCGACGAAGCCGGTTACACGATAAATAACGTCTATAACGTTCAGTTCGACGGCGAAGTTTTAACTCTTTTCGTCCAGGAAAATATCATCGAATCAGTCAGAGTAGTCGGAAACGATAAAACCCGCGACCACGTTATATTGCGCGAGTTAAAATTCAAGACCGGCGAAGTTTACGACGATAAAAAAATAACCAGAAGCCTTCAAAAAATACAGAATTTAGGTTACTTTTCAGAAATACGCCCGCGTTGCGAACCGGGCACCGCTCCCGGCAAAGTCGATTTCATAGTCGAAGTTAAAGAGCAGAAAACCGGCACGATTACCATTGGCGGCGGTTACAGCTCGGCTAACGGCTTTGTAGGCATATTCGAAATAGCCCAGAAAAACTGGCGCGGCAAGGGCCAGACGCTCAACGCCCGTCTCGAGTTCGGCGGCACGCGCACTTACGAATTCGGTTTCGTCGAACCCTGGTTTCGCAATAAACGACTTTCACTCGGCGGTAACGTTTATAACACCCGTACCACCCAGAAATTCTATCAGCCAAATAAACCGGTTACCGATTACACCGAATCGAGAAAAGGCTTTAACTTAAGTCTCGGTAAACCCTTTTCCGAAATCGTCGAAGGCTCGCTTACCTTCCGTGACGAAAACGTCAGCCTTTCAGACGCGGCCGGCATACAAACGGTTCTTAATCAAAACTATATCCGCGAAGGCCACTATCAAACTTTGAGCGCCTATCTCGGACGCGATACGCGCGATAACGTTTTCAATCCTCGCCGCGGAACTTTTAACGCGGTTAACGTGGATTCGACCGGCGGATTTTTAGTCGGTCCCGACGCATTTTCAAAATACAGGCTCACTTTAAGAAAATATCAGGCAGTCAATTCGCGCGGCGTTATCGCTGGCAGGTTGACCGGCGGAACGATCAATTTAAGCAAAGGCACGCTTCCGCTTTACGAAGAATACGGCGTCGGCGGCGTTTACACCATACGCGGTTATGAATGGCGCGAATTTATCGGTAAAAAAATGCTCGTCGGTAATCTCGAATATCGTCATAAGATCCATAAAAATTTCGAAGGCTACCTTTTCTTCGACTTCGGCGATGCATGGGACTCAGATAGCTTGCTATCCACTAACGCCAAGAGCGATTACGACCTTAAAAAAGGCTATGGCGTAGGTTTTAACTTTATAACGCCTATCGGTCCCATCAGAATCGATTACGGTAAGGGCGACAACCGCACAGGTAAAGCTTATTTCAGCATGGATAGAATGTTTTAGTAATTAAGGGAAAAATTATAGACAAAGGTGGAGGTAGTTTATTAATGAAAAAAATCGGGATTGTCATTATCGCTCTGGTATTTTTGATAGCTTTTACTTTCAACGCGGCCTATTCTAAAACCATCGAAAAAATCGGCGTCGTCAATATGCAGAAGGTTTTAAACGATTTTAAGGAAGCCGAAACGGTTAATGATCGTTTACAAAAAGAAAAAGACGCGCTTCAAAATAAATTAGATGAGGAACAGGACAAACTTAAAAAGAAAAAAGACACTATCGAACAAAAAGTCGCTAAATTAAAAGAAGAAGACAAGAAAAAAGCGGCCGAAGATTTAAATAAAGATTTAGTTAAACTTCAGGACGTTTTCCAGCAGTACTCAGCGGAGCTTCGCGAAAAACAGGCTGACGCTTATAAAAAGCTCGAAGATAAAATATTAAATGCAATAGAAGCCGTAGCGGCCGAACAGGCTATCGACGTAGTAGTCGAAAAAGGCGTGGTTTTTGTCGGCGGCGACGATATTACCGATATGGTTTTAGATAAACTCAATGCCGGCGCGGCTAAGGCGCCTAAAAAAGGCAAAGGTAAATAATATTAATAAAAGGCAGAATGATTCAACCCGGACGCCTTGAGCGCCGGGTTGAAATTTTGCCGGTGTGCGTTGTGTTTGCGCGTATCAATAGAGAAGGGGCGGCCGCCTTTTAGATTATGATGTATGAAAAACGCGATAAAAAAGTCAGCTTAAAAGAACTAAGCGAATATTTAAATGAAAGTTATTATGGCGACGGCGAGATCGTCATTAAAGGCGTAGCCGGCATTAACGAAGCCGCCGCCGGTGATATCACCTTCGCAGTTAAACCTAAATATATTAAATCATTGAGCATTTCGAAGGCATCTGCCGTCATAATTTCGCCTGAAGTCAAGGTGGAAGACGTTAAGGTGCCTTATATCGTTTCAAAGAACCCTTATTATGCTTTCGCAAGGCTTTTAGAATTTTTTTTCCCCGCCGTTAAGGTTAAAGGCGGCAGGCGCGAAAGCGGTCCGATCGCCGGCAGCGCGGTTATCGGAAAAAACGCGTTAATATATCCCGGAGCTTTTATCGATGAAAATGCGGTTATCGGAGATAACTGCGTTGTTTATCCCGGCTGTTTTATCGGCGAAAATGCCCGAGTGGGAAACGATACATGGCTATATTCAAACGTTACGCTTCGCGAAAACTGCGTGGTCGGTTCCGGCTGCATTATCCACTCGGGCGCCGTAATTGGCGCTGACGGTTACGGCTTTGTCAAACATAACGGCTCTTACTATAAAATTCCTCAGATAGGCAACGTTGAAATAGAAGACTGCGTTGAAATCGGCGCTAACGTTACCTGCGATCGCGCTACGATCGGTTCCACCCGCATCGGGCGCGGCACCAAGATCGATAATTTAGTACACATAGCCCACAACGTGCAGATAGGGCGCAATGTTTTAATAGTCGCGCAGGTAGGCGTTTCGGGTTCCGTAGATATCGGCGACGATGTTACCATAGCCGGACAGAGCGGTATCGTCGGCCATGTTTCCATCGGCGCGGGAAGCGTTATCGCGGCGCGTTCGGTAGTTACAAGCGATATTAAGCCTAAATCTTTCGTTTCCGGTTTCCCGGCCAAGCCGCATACCGAAGAGATGAAAATAAAAGCCGCCACGCGCAAGCTGCCGAGTTTGGTCAAGGAAGTTAACGAAATCAAGAAGAAAATTAATATTAATTCCGCTATTAATCCGGGCAGTGAAGATAAATCCGAAGATTAGCGCCATTTTATTACTGCGGTCCGCCGGAGCCGTTTTTAAGTTTAAAAACCGGCTTAAGTTATTTTAGGAAAGGCGTAACGAATTTAATGAAGAAAATACAATCAAAGCTGACGGGGGCGTTTGCGCTTATAAGCCTGTTTTTTTTTATATGCGCTTTTCTGCCGGCGGCGCTGCCTTTGCAGGCACAGGCTAATCCTAATCTTTTAGGGCCATCGGGCCTTATTTATATTCCAACGGCTTATCCTGCCGGCGGTATCGGTTATTACTCGCTTTCAGGCAATAAAATAACTAAAGCTAACATGGTTTTTATGAGCGGTATGCTTGAAGGCGGCGTCGTTTATAATAAACTTATCGAAAACTATTCGTTCAATTTGAAAATGCCCCTTCTTTTAGAAGATGATTATCTTCCGCAACTTGCGCTCGGAGTTTATAATTATAAAAATAAAACGGTTGAAACCACAAACTATATAGTCCTGTCAAAGCATATCACCTCTTTCGGCGTGACGCTTCATGCGGGTTATAAAAGAACCGGAGGCTTGAAAGACGCTGCCGGCCTTTTTAATTATCAAACCCTTCAAAGCGCGGTTGATGACTATAAAACCGATGCCGGTAAAACTTTTTTCGGCGTTGAATACGCTTTTATGCCTATGTTTTCGATAATGGGCGAGCGTTACCAGAATTCAGTCAACGCCGGCCTGCGTTTCCGGCCGACGCCCTTGCTTTCGATCGATTACGATTTTCTTGACGTACAGAACAAAAAAAATTATAAAGATAATCAGGTTATTAATTTTAATTTTTCTTTAGGTTTTTAGAATAGCCACTCTTTTGATTTTTTTTTTTGCCGATAGATTAATACGAAGTATTTATTAATTTTGATTTTTTATTTAAAATATAAGTTTTGGAAGGAATAACTGATGTACCAATTTCAAAGAACGATAGCGCGTGAAACCAGTTATGAAGGAATAGGACTTCATACCGGCCTTAACGTTAAAATAACATTTATGCCCGCGCCGATTGATCATGGCGTTGTTTTTATAAGGACCGACGTCGAAGAACGCCCGGTTATAACCGCCGCTATCGAAAACGTAACCGATGTTTTTCGCGGCACTACCATTGGCTGCGGAGAGCATAAGATACATACGGTCGAGCATGTGCTGTGCGCGCTTGCCGGGTTGGGTATTTCAAATATTTTAATAATGATCAACGCTAAAGAACCGCCCGCGGTTGACGGTTCCGCATTTACCTTCGTTAATCTGCTCGAAGAAGCCGGGATTGTCGAGCAGGATGAAAAAACCAATCAATTCTCCATTACCGAACCGCTTCAGATAAACGAAGGCGGCAAGCAGCTCATCGCGCTTCCATGCGATACTTTTAAAATATCGTTTACTATCGATTACGATACGCCGGTTATAGGCACGCAATATGCTCAATTTGAAATCAATGAATCTACTTTTAAAAAAGAAATAATGAGCGCCCGCACTTTCGGTTTCACCCAGGAAGTCGAAGATCTCAGAAAACAGGGCCTCGCTCTGGGCGGCGATCTTACAAATGCCATAGTTGTCGGAGAAAATGGAATATTAAATGAAAGTTTAAGATACGAAGATGAATTCGTCCGCCATAAAATACTCGATCTGGTCGGCGATTTATTTTTGACCGGTCTTTCCATTAAAGGTCATTTTGTGGCCATTAAATCGGGTCATGCGCTTAACGTTAAACTTGCGAGTTTGATCAAGAAAAAATTTTTAGAGCAGAAGCAGGCCGCCAAAGCGCCCGTTACTCTTAACATAATGCAGATTATTAAAATACTTCCGCACAGATATCCTTTTCTGCTCGTCGATAAAATTACCGAAATCCGCGACGGCAAAGGCGCGGTCGGCGTTAAAAACGTTACGATCAACGAACATTTTTTCACCGGTCACTTTCCGGCGCAGCCCGTAATGCCCGGCGTTTTAATAGTCGAGGCCTTAGCGCAGGTAGCCGGCGTCTTTATGCTCAGTAAAAAGGAAAACCGCGGTAAACTCCCTTATTTTACGGGAATCGATAATTTTCGTTTCAGAAAACCCGTTCTACCGGGCGATATGCTCGTTCTTGAAATCGAAGTCGGAAAAATTAAGGGCAATATTGGAAAAGTGGCGGGTAAGGTTACCGTTGACGGTAAACTTGTTGCCGGCGGCGAGTTAATGTTTTCTTTAGTTGACGCTCCGCGCGAAACCGAGCTGGAGGATTAATTATGGAATTGATTCATAAAACCGCTGTGATAGAGCCGGGCGCGGTAATCGGCAAAAATTGTAAAATAGGCGCGTTTTCATATATAGGCGCTAACGTCGTTATGGGCGCCGATAACGAGGTCGGAATGCACGCGGTTATCGAGGGTAATACCACTATAGGCCGCGCTAATAAATTTTTTACGGGCGCCGTCATCGGCAGCCTGCCGCAGGACCTTAAATACGCCGGTGAAAAATCATTTCTCGTTGTCGGCGATAACAACCAGTTCCGCGAATATGTCGATGTGAACGTGGCGGTCGGCGAAGGCGCCAGCACTATTATAGGTTCCAATAATTTGTTTATGGCTTACGTGCATGTCGCGCATAACTGCATTATCAGTAACCGTGTTATTCTGGCTAATTGCGCGACGCTCGCCGGTCACGTAGTTTTAGACGATAACGTTATTTTAGGCGGCTTAGCCGGCGTTCATCAGTTCGTTAAAGTTGGCGCTTATTCAATGATCGGCGGACTTTCTAAAATTACTATGGACGTTATGCCATACTGTACGGCAGACGGCCGCGATGAAATTAAGATATGCGGCCTTAATACGGTTGGCTTATCGCGCGCCGGCTTCGACGCTGAATCGGTTGCCGAACTTAAAAAAGCCTATAAGATTTTTTTCAGGTCTAATTTAACCAAGACGGAGGCTATCGATAAAATAGCAGCCTCTATCGATACCGCTAAGTATAAACTCGTTCATAATTTCATCGAGTTCGCTAAAAATTCTGAGCGAGGTATTTTAAGATAGTTATCACATGAATTATGCCATCGTCTATCATTAAAAATATTGTAGAATCGTTTTCGGGCGTTATTGATCTTTTTTTCCCGCTTTATTGCGCTTCATGTAATGCGAATATATATAAGAAATGCTTTCCGGTCTGCTCAAACTGCCGTGAAAGCATTTCTTATATAAGCGGGCCTGAAGTTTTTGATGATATAGCATGTCATGAAATAAAAGGATATTTTTCTATAGGATTATACGATGGCGTTCTTAAACAACTAATAGCCGGTTTTAAATATCATAAAAAAACATATCTGGCGCCTTTTTTTGCCAGTGAACTGACGGAGCTTTTTAAACGCCGCATTTCATTTGATCTTAATCCTCTTTCAAATTTTGATGCTATCGTTCCCGTGCCGCTTCATGAATCTAAATTAATGTCGCGCGGTTTTAATCAATCTGAATTGCTGGCGATTGAAATCGGTAAAATTACGGGACTTGAAGTTTGCGCCGGCGCGGTTAATCGTAAAAAAGAAACGCGCGAGCAAAATAAACTTCATTATAAAGAAAGATTTTTAAACGTCGAGGACGCTTTCGAAATTAATTATAAAAATATCTATCAAATAAAGTCAAAAAATGTTATAATAGTCGATGATATAATTACTACCGCCGCTACGGTCAGGAGCTTGGCAAGACTGCTCAAGCGGCATGGCGCGCTCGATATATTCGTTTTAAGCGCGGCCCGGACGGCAGCTGGCGCTAAAATTCAGTGAAGTCGATTTTTAACCTTGATATAAGCCGGTTTTCTAAACGGCCTTAATTACAAAAAACTAAGATGAATATAAGATGAACGAAAAATAAAGAAAAAAGTTGAAAATAGTTAAAAAACAAAGAATAACTTCCATAATTTAACTTAAATAGTTTGTACGACCGAAATAAAGTCAAAAAATATTAATAAAAAGTTAAATGAATTATTAAATGAGCCGATAAGTTATATAGAAGTCAAAAAAAAATAAATAAATATAAAATTTGGGGGACCAAGTGAGAGGTGGTATATTATGAAAATTACAAACACTAACATTCCATTGATTAACGACCAGCCTAAGGTAAACAGAAGCGACGCGAAGAAAGTCGATTCCGGTAAAGGTTTCGACGAGGTAATGAAAAACCGTCTCAGCGAAGAAACTAAAAAAACTGACGGCGCCGCTAAATCCAATATTACAAACGTTACCAATGCGCCTGCAAGCGTTACCAAACAGGCTACCCAGATGAAAGAGATCTCTAATTTCATCAAAAAAACGGACGATATCAGAACCGATAAAGTCGATGATATAAAAGCTAAAATAGCTAACGGAACTTATAATGTTTCATCCGAAGACTTAGCCGATAAATTAATAAGCTCAGGATTAGTTGACAGCCTTTTAAAGTCAATATAATTAAGTTGTCAAATCCGATACATAACGGGTAGTGGTGTACGTTTTTTTCAGCCGGGCCGATTCGGGCAGGGCTGTTAGTCCAGAAGGTAACTATTCATGCCGTTATAAGTGTGAATCGTTATGAAAAGTGGTGAATAAAATGATTAGCGCAAAACTGCTGGACATTCTTACTAAAATCGAAACTCTATACAAAAAATTAATCGAATTAGCCTCTTTGAAAAAAGAGGCTATTTTAATAAGTAATTACGACCAGCTCGTTAAAATTACCGGGCTCGAACAAAAATGCGCCGCTGAAATCGAAGCGGTCGAAAAAGAAAGAATACACGCCGTCGAATCTTTTTTAAAAGAAAAAGGAATGGCCCTTGATACCGGCCTGAGCGTAATTATTAAAAGCGGTTTGATCGAAGACCGCCAGGCATGCGCGATCAACGAGGTTAAAGAACGCCTTATAAAATCAAGCGCCCAAATTAAGACGCTTAATGAAGAAAATAATCTATTAATAAACTCGTCGCGCGATATTATAGAAAAAAGCCTCGAATTCGTTAAAAATAAAATATCTTCAGGCTCTAAATCAAATTTAAATAAATCCGGCGCTTATTCCAATTTGAAAAAAACCGGAAATAAGCCTGTGCAGACCTCGACAGTCAACTCTGATTCGACTCTTCTCGATTTTATAGTGTAACCGAGTAATATTGCAATATTGTAATACTGTAGCATCGAAATAAAAAGGCTATTACCATAGCCTTTTTATTTCGGGCGGTATTTCCTGCCGGCTTCGAAGTTTTTCTTTTAATTTCTCTACAAAATTACTACACTACTATATTTTCTTCATTATAATCTCTATCTCTATTTTTATCTTTATTTCTATTTTTTCTTTCATGCCATAAACTTTTTCCTTGCCTTTTGTTGTTTTTGCCTTCGCGCACGCGTTGCGTGCGCGAAGGCATGCTATTTACGCGTCATAGGAACTTAAGGGTTTAGCTCACGGTAATGCTCTAATGTATAACAACTCTTACTATACAAAAGCATCATAAACTTATTTATTTTTATTAAACTTTATCAAGCTGATTTACTAATATTATTGACATATGCTGTTCAGTTAATTTTTTCAGTGTAATTATTAGAGTCGATTTTCGTTAGTTTTTACCGCAAGCCACAAGGCGCAGTCACGGCATCGCCATTATTGCTCCGCATTCGCGCGCACGCATGCGCGCGAATGCAGACAAGCAAACTGGCAGAAAAATAAGTAAAAAGCAAGAAAGAAGAAGAAGAAAGAAAAAGAAGTAAAGGCCACGACAGAAAAAGCAATCGATTAACTAACGAAAAAGCGTCAGGCAATTTGCAGAAAGATGGGGGATTTATTAAAGGGGGAAGAAAGGGTTGCCAACCTTTTCTTCCCCCTTTAATCACTATCGTTGTACTTTATCGTTACAATTAGTTTTCGATACAGTTTATTACATTAAGGCCTTCGAGGCGGCCGGCGTTGATCAGTTGTGGAGCGGCGCGGTCGATAAGGCTTATAATTCCGTCATCGGATGAGGTTATGGACGCGTATTTTTCGTCAGTACCGCCGGTAATTTCCAAGCCTGCGGCGGCGTTAAGTTTAACTTCCTGTGTTATTTGTCCGGTGATTGGGTTAAAGATTTTGATTAATTTGCTATCATTTCTGACTAAGGCGCAGGAGTTGGAAAGTTTAAAAAGCTGGCTGGCGGAGGGATTAAATGATTCGGCTGGCGGTAATTCTTCGCTAATCTGCGGGGGATTAGTCATTATAATACCGCTCTGGGCGTTACGGCAATCGATTTTAAATATGGTTCCGCTGTTACGGTTGTAGTAGATGAATAATTCGTTAACGGGATCGAATAAT
>CAYTCW010000036.1:21470-35782 GCA_964436235.1 uncultured bacterium | reverse complement strand
TAACCGTGGTTTTTTCGTCGATAGTAAAGTCGCGGATGTGCATTTCATAAATTATCGCTTTATCGATCGTAAAAACCGGCGGATCGGCCACGGGCGTTTTATCGTTTATTATCATGGCGCGGCCGTTATGCGCCGTATTGCATTTTGAGTATGGATCGAGGGCCTCGCGCGCCTCGCCGTCGATAGTTAATCTGTATTTATAGTATTTGTTTATAAGATCGCCGGGTGCTTTAACCGACCAGACTCCGCCGGATTCGCGGGCCATTTCATACGCCTTATATTGCGGGGCGTCATGCGAGTCGTAAACGAGTAATTCGCAGCGCTGCGCCGTCGGGGCGAATGTTTTAAATACCGAGGCGTCCGTGCCGTACAGACAGCCGAGTTCGCCGTCGTATTGGAAAGTTTTGGAATACAATATATTGCGCGGTTTTATCTGCGCCGACGCGAAGCCTTCGATTTCAACTTTAATAACGGGATTGGCGCCTTTGAAGCCGTATTCGATGCGCCCGGCCAGATTTATTTTAACTATGTTAGAAGCGGGCGTTTCATCGTTTGATTCAGTAGCGCCGCCGTTTTGAGAGTGGGAGTTTTTTTCTCCCGCGCCGCGGCCCGTTTTTTTTACGGCGCCAGGTTTAACTTCTAAAACGCCGCCGTTATCGTCTAAAAGCGCGATATGCGATACCGCATAGTTTTCGGCGCGGCCTGAGGTTTTATCGTTTTGAAAGACGCGTACTTTCAATAAGCCGACGGCGTCCGCGCTTATTTTTTTGGAAAGAACCGCCGTGATTTCGGTTTCGGAGTCTAAAAATGCGGCTTTGATAAAAGGACTTATATCGGGTTTTTCAATAAAAATTTCTTTTTTTCCTGAAACGATATAAATATTTTTAATTCCGCTTTTAATAATTTCATTAATATCGATGAAACGGTTAGGATCGTCTTTATTTTCCCATTCTTTATATTTTGGCAAAATGCCTATTTGACGGGCGTTTTTATAATTATGCGCGTTGATGATAAATATAGCTCCGAATTCATCGGCGCCCGCGCCGGTTATTTCTAAATTAGTGCTTTCCGGCAGACCCCAGCTCCATATCTTCCAGTCTTTATAATCGCCGTTCGGTCTGTGATAATGAAGTTTAAACGCCGCCGCGCCGCCGCCGGATTTATTGTTTGATTCATCCGGCCTGTTAATTGCGCCGGAATTACCGCCGGTCTCGCCGGCTGAGGCGGGCGTGCCCGCGAATAAGATAGGCAGCGAAAGCGCCGCGGCAAAAATGGCAGCCAGAATTTTTATTTCCACTTAAGTCAGCTCCTTTTGAATTTATTCGCCTATTATCTTAACTATTAGCCTTTTGCGGCGGCAGCCGTCGAATTCCGCGTAATAAATCTGCTGCCATGGGCCGAAATCTAAAGCGCCCTCGGTTACGGGAACGATAACTTCGTGGCCGATTAAAAGGTTTTTAAGATGGGCGTCGCCGTTTGTCTCGCCGGTGCGGTGATGGCGGTAATTTATATTGAAAGGCGCCACTTTTTCGGCCCATTCCTTAATATCTTCGAGAAGCCCGGATTCCGCGTCGTTAACGAAAACTCCCGCGGTTATGTGCATGGCCGAAACCAGTGCGAATCCTTCTTTGATCCCGGACTTTGCCAGGCGGTCTTCGATTTCGCCGGTTATGTTTATAAATTCGATCTTATTTTTAGTGTTGAACCACATATAATCGGTGTAAGATTTCATATATTTAAACCCCCCGTATTTATTCAACTTAAATATTAAAATTGCAGTTTTTTCTTAATGCCAGGTGAAGCGTTTTTTAATCGTTCTCAGAATTTTTTATATATTATATCATCATGAAGGTCATAATCGCAATGCTTTTTATTTATAAATTTGGTTCATTTTTTTTGATTTACGATATGGTTGTTTATGATATAGTTTGACAAACCACTCATATTTTGTTAAAATTATGCTGATATGATAATTAAACGCGATGATAGTCCTATACGCCCAGTATTAAATTCCGGGCTTTTTTGCCGCCGCGCCCGCGCGGTTTCGGGTAACGCAGTTTTGATGCTGCTGCCGATAGTTTTATTTATGCTTATTTTCGGTTTCGCTTTAATAAAGCGTTCTACTGCCGAGCATACGCAGTCTTTTATAGTGCACAGGCAAAATGTTGTCACCTATCTCGCCGAAGGCGCGCTCAATATAGCCATGCAGCATGTCAGCGAAAATCTTGAAAAAAAATATAAAAGCGATCTTATCGAAAATAACGTTAAACTCGTTGACTTATATAAAACGGTGCCCGATATTAAAAAAAACGTGGATTTTTTGCTTTCGTCCATGCCGGGGGCTGAAATATCCAAGTTGACCATGGATTTTTCAGATGCCGCTAAATTCGATAAACTTCAGCGGGACCCTCATGAAAAAATAGGGCTTTTAATTTTCGGCTGCAGCGTTAAATATATCGATATCTCCACTACTCTCAAGATAGTACGCGATATTAAAATCGTAAATATTTCTCCGCCCGCCGAAGATTTTACTCTCTACACCAATATCGCTTCGGAAAATGAAACTATTATCAACACCGGCCCTCAGGTTTTTTGCATAAATAAAGATGTAGAAACCGGAGCCCACGGCAGCGTCAGGATCGCCGGCGGCGAAAAAGGCAATATTTATTATATTGGCGAAAAATATGTATGGCCCGACCAGGGAATATGTCCTGTCCCTGAGCCCACTCGTTCCGCGGTTTACGCGCAGCATGGAATATACAATCCTTCGCAGCTTCTAAACGCCGTGTCCGATCTTCCGAAACCCATAATCAGCGCCTTTAAATCGAGCTTAGAAATAGAGCTTCAAAATCTTAATGTTCTCGATAAAGATAAAAAGCGAAATTTTTACTGCATACTTAATGTGGGCGCGCCGCTTCCGGATCTGCCCAAAGAGGTTTTCGGCGGCGCGGTTTACGACGGGCCCGGGGCGGGCAAGGCCAAGCTGCCGTATGGAAAAGGCGGTCTTTTCGGCTACCCTACGCTGTCAAATATTAAAAATAAAAAATTATATCTTCCTAAAAAACTTTACGGTAAAGGCCTGAAAAAGCGCTACGCTAAATATAATCTCGTCGAAAATGTTATTCAAATACCGGTTTCTTTCAATCCGCCTAAATTTGTCGATGTTTACGTTTATTACTACGGCCCTAAAGAGGCGGAAAAGATTACCGAACCGTATTCATCGGCCGACCGCTTATATAGCGTCGTCGATAGCGACAGCGAAGGGCGCATAGGCTTCGACGGCTGCGCCGCGCTCAAGGGCGCGGATTATAAAAAGCGCGCTTTTTACGCGACTGAAGAAATTAATATGACTAATATGGACTTATTTGCTAACGGCGGAAGTTTTTTAGTCAACGGCGTGCTTTACGCTAAAAAAATAGAGCTTGGCACATCGAAACAGGCATTTGCTTATAACGGCCGTTTTATAATGGCTTCAGACGGCGAAATGACGATCAACCACAATGTTATAATCAACGAAAAGCTGTCTAAAAAAATACCGTCCAACCTGAGTCTGGTTCTTTTTCCAAAAGGCGCTTTGGAAAATAATCTTGCGGTTACGCCGATCAAATATAAAGCCAGGCCGATAGTCGTTGAGGGCGATAAAATGCTCGTTTTAAAACTCGACGCCAATATTTTTTCATATAACGGCATGGAATTCGTCAAGTCCGGCGACCCTTCCGATCATATCAACAGCGGTCTTACCAAACTCTATGTCCAGGGCAATTTTGCAGTTAACCGTTTCATTAAAAAAGATTTTTCGCCCCTGTTGATGATTACTTATAAAAAACGCGTTCCCGATAAAGATTACGGCCGGTACGTCGTTAATATGAGCCCGATCTATTCGGCCTGGTACGAAGATAAAAAAGGCGGTAAATAATATGGACCGTTATAAAGCTTTTTCAGGCAATAATTTAATGCCGGCCGTAATAATAAAACAATCAGGCGGAGCGTTTCGCCCGAAAGGCAATACGCTTGCGTTCGTATTGATATTTATGACCATATTGAGTTTTTTGATGCTGCCTATCATTAATATTTTCAACCACTCTTCCATGACCGCGACTAAATCAAAAAACGCTCTGATAGCGCTTAATCTGGCGCTTCAAACTATAGAAGAAATTAAGGCTAAGCCCTTCGACGAAGTGGTATCCATGCTTCCGAGCGACCGTAAAATATTTGAGGGCGAATGGATTTCCGGCGATAACGGAAAAATTGATTATCCGCCGTACTATAAATCTTTCAGCAAACATATCGAAGTAAAGGCCGGAAAAGATCTTGCCGCGCCTAATGAAAAAATAAAACGGGTAGTAGTAAGCGTTTACTGGGACGAGTTAAACGATGAGCGCCGCAGAATTGCGCATAATATCAAGCTCGCCACCTGTATATCATCGGAGTTTTAAGTTATGTTTAATTCAATGGCCGGCCTTCGCAAAAAAAATAAATTCAGCAGGGGCTTTACGATGATCGAAATGATTATTTCGATGGTCGCGCTTCTTGTTTTAATGGCTATAGTATATTATTTATTCGGCCATCATGCCGGTCAGGGACTCGTAGTTGACGATCAGATAGGCCAGCAGCACGACGCTCGCATGGCGCTACAGCTTATCAGCCGCGATTTAAGGAGCGCGCATCATTATCAATTCGAAGGTTCTAAACTTACCATAAACGCATTTCGCGGAAAACCCACCGTCAGTTTCGACGGCAACGGCAATAACGCCGCTTTTGAAAAAGTCGAGTATTTCTTAGAAGGACGCGAGCTTTTTTATAACAATATAACCACTTCATCCAAGCGTTTATTAGCTAAAAATGTTACCAGCTTCAATGTTTTTTCCGAAGACGACTATGTGGCGGTTAAATTCGAAGCGGAAGTAGAAGTGATGTTTGAACGCCAGAGTTATTCGAAGGTCAATACGATGCTTTTCACTAAAGTCTTTCCGCGTTTTATTTATCAGGCAAAAAAATACGCCGGTTTTTTCTCTTTAGTTGACGAAGACGGCGATTATTAAAAAAATGCCGTTCATAAATAAAAAACGCTATAATATTTGAAGATAATAAGTTAGAAGGGACAGGTTATTTGTTCGATTTATCATCGTGGAAAAATCATTATAGATATTTTATTCTCGTTACGCTTCTTCTGCCGTGCATTTTTATAGAAGCCTGCGCCTGCGTTTGCTCGCCGCGCGGCGTTAAAAGTAAAACAGGCGGAGGCGCGGATGAAAAAATTAACCCTTCCGCACTGAATATCGGGCCCGAAAAATTCAGCGGCGCGCTCGCCGTTTATTTAAGAGAATTAAAGGTTATTGAAAAGCAGTCTAAACTCAGCGCGCTCAAACAGATTTCTAAGGAGCAAAAAAGCGCCAGTATCGCTTTTGAGCGCGGAATAGATAATAAAAATTCTTTGTTAGGCGATGATCCCACCGGAAAGTTTAAAGAGCTCGAACCGCTCGTCAAAGAAAATAAAGTCGATGAGATAATAACCGTCCTGCACCGTATCGCCCGCGAAAACGAGGGCGACAGGGCAGTGGTGATGGAAGCCGACCGTAAACTTTCATTGTGTTATTACATAGTCGGCGACCATTTAAAATGCAGCGGCCACATGGCTAAATATAATGCGCTATTAGAAGAGCAGGTCCGCCGTGAAGACGAACTCAATGAGGCCGCGATCAAGTATTTAGAAAACAATTACGACTATTGATTGCGCCGCGCCGCCGCCGGTATCTTGCCGCATTGGATCTTGAGGCCTTCGCTGCGTTCGATGCGCATAAGGTTGTGAAGCTGAGGGCCTACGACGAAAGTGAAAGCTTTTCCGCTTTTGCCCGCGCGCGCGGTCCTGCCTATGCGGTGTATGTAATCTTCGTCGTCCATCGGAAGATCGTAATTAAAAACTGCTTCGATATCGCAAACGTCGATGCCGCGGCCCGCTACGTCGGTAGCTACGAGTATCGAGGTATTTCCGTTTTTAAAAGAGTTCATAGCCCTTTCGCGGCGTCTCTGATCGAGTCCGCCGTGCAGCGCGTCGGCGGGATAGCCCGCGGTCCTGAGTCTTTTAACGATGCGTTCCACTCTGGCTTTGGTATTTGAAAATACTAAGGCCGTTTTAATTTCGTGATGGTCTATAAGGCTTGTAAGCGCTTCTGGTTTATCCATTTCCTGCATATCGAAGTAATGCTGTTCGATTTTAGGCCGTTCGGTTTTACCGCCGGTGGCGTCGATTACGGTCGGATTGTTTTGAAAGCGCACCATCAGCCTCATGATGTCGCGGTTCATTGTCGCTGAAAACATTACGGTCTGGCGCGGGTTTGGGATCTGACCTAAGATATATTCCATATCATTGCGAAAACCCATGTTAAGCATTTCATCGGCTTCGTCGAGCACTACCATTTTAACGGTGTCTATGCGTATCGTGCGGCGGCGCATGTGGTCCATGAGCCTGCCGGGCGTGCCGACGATTATCTGAGGTTTTTTAGCGAGCGCCGCGAGCTGGCGGCCGATTTCCTGCCCGCCGTAAACCGCCGTGGCGGATATGTTGAAGTAATATTTGTATAATTTGCGGAATTCTTCGGTAACCTGGATGGCTAATTCACGCGTCGGGCACATAATAAGCGCCTGGAGGCTCTTATTGGCAGGATCGATCTTTTCGATAACCGGTATCGCGAACGCCGCTGTTTTACCGGTGCCGGTGCGCGCCTGTCCGATTATATCGTTTCCGGCCTGAATCGCGGGAATCGCCCGCGCCTGAATCGGAGTGGCGTTGATAAAACCCATTTCGGCCGCCGCTCTTTTAATGTTATTGGTTATCGTTAAACCTTCGAATTTTGTCGTTGTCATATTTTTTCACCTTATTAAATAAAAACTTCACCTGCGCGGTTCCGTTAAACCGGCGGTGTTTCATGAATTTTAGCGCGGCGCCCATGACGGCGGCCGTGGTCAATATTTTCTGAAATAATGGAAAAGGCAGAGGCTGGTAAGCGCAAAAACCCGTTCATCTCAACGGAGAGGCATTGATCTCATAACGGCCCGATTTAATTGCCTGCGCGCGGATTAACCGCGAGCGCGAGCGCACCGGGCGTTTAAATTAAAACAAAATAATTTATAAATTAAATGAAAGTAATAATTTACACTTAAGAGTTTTATAAAAAAGAAGTTTTAATAACTTAAATGACCTGAGTGAATAATAACACAAAAAGCTAAGTCTGTCAATATATTTCTCTGATTTTCTTTTTTGTTATATATTTTTATTTTGCTATAAAGTTAATTTCAACTTTATTCAGGCGGTATGCGCGCGGTTTTTATTTAGTGATATTAACCGTGAAGTTAAGATTTCCAAGGTTTAAAATATCGCCCTGCATTATATGATATTTTCTGCCCGGTGTGAGCAGCGCGTCGTTTAATTTTGCCGTGAATTTTGACTCGGGAAGCGCCGTTATAAAAAAATCTCCGTTTTCAAAATGAATTTTAACCTGCTGCTCCGATATCGTTATGTATTTGCATGGAATGAAATCTTTTTTATTATCGGCGATATTGCATTTTTCTATATTGCGGTTCTTTTCTTCTTCTGTAGGGCATTTGCAGCAGCGGCCGATAACGGCTGAATCTTCGACGCCTATTTCAATGCCGCCGTCCTGAGCAGCAAGCGTAAGAGACGGTTTCGCGGCTTTAGATGGGGAGGAACCCGCCCTGCCGGCTAACTCGCCGGGCATTTCTAAATTGAAGACTTTAGACAGTATGGCGGTAAAAGATTCCGGCGTGAAAGGTTTGGCTAAAAAATAGACCGCGCCGAAAGAAAACGCTTTAACTATATTCGCTTTACTCGAAACGGCCGAAACCATTAAAATTTTAGCGGCCGGATTGATTTCTTTGATTCTTCGGAGGCCTTCAAGGCCGGAGTCGCCGGGCATGGTGATATCCATGGTTACGAAATCGGGTTTTTGCAGTTGGTAAATCTGGAGGGCTTCGTCAACGCTGTCGGCTTCATAAATATTTTCAAATCCCAATTTTTCAAGCAGTTTTCTTATGGTGATACGCATAAATTTAGCGTCATCTACGATCAATATTTTTTCAGGTCTTATAATCATGAAATTAGTTCTCCGTTTCTTTGAACAATTCAGATTATTATAAGCAAATTTAGATCTTTTGTCAATAATTTTATTCTTCGCTATTATTGTTCATGTTTTCTTTCCGTGAATATGAATTTTGAGTATAATTTTTGCTTGACAAAGAATTAATAATGGGGTAATATTCAACTTCAGCGTTGAGTATAATTATTACCAGGTGCCGCATCGATGATAGTAATTATGAAATGATTGCGATAGATACATCTCAGGGTGATTGAAAATGATAAAACCGTGCGAAAAGGTCTTTAACCTATATTTTACTGCATTAAAAGCTCTGAAAGTTTTGAAACTTTCCAGGTGTGTTTTTTGCGTCGCGTTTTTTTCAGTTCTGTTTTTATTTACGACGGCGGATGACGGCTATTGCCAGCAAAAGTCCATCGACGAACTTATGAACTTCAGCCTTGAAGAACTTGGCGAAGTCGTAGTCACCACGCCTTCTAAAACTTCACAGACCATAAAAGAAATTCCGGCTACCGTTAGAGTTATAACCGCCCGGCAGATAGAAGAGCGCGGTTATCTCACGCTCGAAGATGCGCTGGCGGACCTTCCGGGAATACAATTTCGCAATATTTCCGGTTATAACGGCTATGTTTTTATAAGAGGCATCGTCAATCAGAACAATCTGACGCTCGTACTTATAGACGGCGTGCAGATTAACGAGCTTAATTCGGGCGGTTTTTACGGAGGCGGCCAATATAATCTGGCTAACGTAGAGCAGATCGAAGTAGTTTACGGCCCGGCGTCGGCGATGTACGGAACTAACGCCGTTTCCGGCGTTATTAACATAATCACCAAAAAAGGCCGCGACAACCGCGGTCTGTGTTTAAGCTCGCTGGCAGGCGGTTTCAACACCGGCCGTTACGATCTGGTTTACGGCGGTTATAACGAAGAAAACGGCGTCGATTTTAATCTGGCGCTAATGGGCGCTAAAACCGAAAAGGCCGATCTGAGAGGCTCGCTGGGCGGCAATAACTGGTCGGATGCCATGGAGAATTTTGAAGACGATCAGGCATTCGACGCGAAGGTGCAATATAAGCGCCTGACGCTCGGCGTCAATTATCAGGATAAGCAGGCCTCTTATGCAACAAAAGATAAAACGGCCGGCACTCTTTTTCAGGATTACGGCTCTAACTGGCACATTCGTTTTTTTAATACTTACGCCAAATACGATTATAATAATTCCGGCCGCTGGTCGTGGCATTCGATGCTTTATTACCGTGAAACCACCGTCGAAGACGACACGCTGCCTTTAATAAAACGCGCCGCTGCAGGCGATCCCGGTTATCAGGAGCGCTGGTACAGGCCGAATCATTTAACCGGCCTTGAAAACAGGGTAAATTATGATTTCAACCCCAGGCTCAGCTTAGTTTTGGGGAGCATTTCCGAACGCGAAACTATTTCTTCCGATTTTTCTAAAACGCGCAGCGCATCGCAGTTCGAAACGCCGCCTCAACCGCAAAAACCTTCGATGAATTTAAATAACCTTACCAGCGTTTATGCCCAGTTCCAGTGGCGGCTCTACGAGCCGTTAATTTTTACCGCCGGAGTACGAAGGGATTCAAGCAGCGTGTACGGAAGAGTCACCACGCCGCGTATCGGTCTGGTATATTCGCGCGACAAACTAAACGTTAAATTTTTATACGCCGAGGCGTATCGCGCGCCTAAGGCCTGGGACTATACGGACGGCTTAGGCAATGCAAATCTTGCTTCAGAAGAAATGAAATCGATAGAACTTTCGGCCGGCTATTCATTTACTCACCGGCTGCACGGCGGCGTGTCCGTTTACCGCAACGTTTTAACCAACGGCCTCGCGCGTGAAAATATAGGCGCGAACTGGCGCTGGGCGAATACAAGCCGTATCAATACTTCCGGAATGGAAGGCGAATTAGAATATAAGAAAGATAAATGGAAATCTTATCTTAACTATACCTATACAGCCTCTACGGCGGAAGATGGCTCCGAAGCTGCTGAAATATCGCCTCATTCGGCAGCCGCCGGCGTTCAGTACGCCTTTACCGGCCGCCTCAAGCTCGATATGAGGGGACAGTACACGGGCCGGCGTAAAAATGTCAGGCAGGCCGGCGCGCTTGACGATTCATGGCTCGGCGGCGCCTTCGTTCTGAATTCCACGCTGAGTTTGCAGAATTTTCGCGGTTACGATATTCAGCTTGCGGCGCGAAATCTCTTGAATAAAGAATATTATCATACTTCCAATACGGCCGTTACCGCCTACAGGCAGCCTCAGTTTTTGACCACGCTTAAAATATCGAGGCAGTTTTAAATTTGGTGCGGCAGCTAAATGGAATTTAAAGGGAATTAAGGCGCGCTATAATTTTATTGACTCGGCCGGCGGCTTGTGTTATAATTCCACCGATGATTTTAAAAAAACTTAAGCCCATACATAAATATTTATTCCAGTACAGATACCAGATATTGATCGGAGCGCTGTCGCTCGTCGTAACCGACGCTTTCGGCCTTGCCATTCCATGGCTTATTAAAGATGCTATCGATGCCATACCTTCATATAAAACCGCCGGCGTCGATAAAACGGCCTCGGTCGTTTTTAATTATTCAATGTTGATAGTATTTGCGGCTATATTCCAGGGAATTTTTCGATACGTATGGCGCGTGTATCTATTCAGCGTCGCCCGTAAAATAGAATATCATCTCAGAAATGATTATTTTTCACATCTTTTGAAACTCGAACCTGGTTTTTATTTTAAAAATCAGACCGGCGATATAATTTCGCGCGGCACTAACGACTTAAACGCGGTGCGCGACCTCGCCGGCCCCGGCGCGCTTATATTCATTGATACAATAACTCTTATTTCCATAAGTCTTTCATTAATGCTTTATATAAATTGGAAATTAACGCTTTACTGCCTTATACCGATGCCGCTGCTAACGATAGTAATTTACTTCGTCGGCGATATGATCGAGCGCACTTACGAACGCATGCAGCAGAAGCTCGCTGAACTCACGACGCGCGTGCAGGAAAATATCACCGGCATCAGGACCATACAGGCTTTCCGGCAGGAAGACAACGAGATCCGGCGTTTTTCGAAGCTCGCGAAAGATTACGTTAAATATAACGTGCTGATGGCAAAAGTCAACGGCGTCGAAGAGCCCGTGATATTTTTCATATCCGGCACATCCATGAACGTGCTGCTTTATTTCGGCGGCGTGGGCGTTATCAACGGCACTAACTCGCTCGGCGAGTTAGTCGCACTATCCGGTTATTTAATGCTTCTTGCCTGGCCGCTGTTCGGCCTCGGCTGGCTCGTCAATATATACAAGCGCGGCATAGCCTCTATGGGACGAATTAGCGAAATACTCGAAGTCCGGCCGGAAATTTGCGACGGCGTTAAAACCGATTTCGGCATTAAAACGCTGAAGGGCGATATCGAATTTAAAAGCGTTTCTTTCACCTTCGCCGGCAAAAAAACTCCGGCGCTCAGCAATATATCCTTTAAAGTTCGCGCTGGCCGAACCCTTGCGATAACCGGACCGCTCGGTTCGGGTAAAAGCACCGTATGTAACCTTATTCCGCGCTTTTTAGACGCCTGCGGCGGCGAAATTTTAATAGACGGCGCCGACGTTAAAACAATTCCCGTAGCGGTTTTGCGAAGCTCGATCGGCTATATCAGGCAGGAGCCTTTTTTATTTTCCGATACGATCGCCGAAAACCTTAAATTTGGCGATATCAACGCCGACGATAAAACCATAAGGGATTTTTGTGAAATATCTAAAATAGCCGACGATATCGATGATTTCACCGAAAAATACGACACGCTGCTCGGAGAGCGCGGCATCACAGTATCCGGCGGGCAGAAACAGCGGCTGGCGATTTCGCGCGCTTTATTAAAAAAACCTAATATTTTAATATTCGACGACACTCTGTCGGCCGTCGACAACCGCACGGAAGAAGCCATCATGGCCGGCCTTGAAACTTTTATGAAAAATTCCACCACTATAATAGTTTCTCACCGCATTTCCTCGATTATGAACGCCGACGAAATAATCGTAATCGATAACGGCGAAATAGCCGAGCGCGGCACGCACCAGAGCCTTATAGCCGCCGGAGGAATTTATTCGAAAACCTATCAGAAACAGAAACTTAAATTCGAAATCGAAACGGAAAGTGTGTAGGCGTATATGAGTCAGTTCAAAGATGAATTAATAACCGGTAAAGCCTATGACGCAAAGCTTGTCGGAAGGCTTTTTTCTTTCGTCAAGCCTTATATGCGTTATATGGTTCTCGCCGTTTTATTTTTATTTGTAGTCACATTTTTAGACCTGCTCCCGCCTTATATCACAAAAATAGCCATAGACGATTATATAGCTAAAAACAGGATCAACGATATTTATAAAATAATCATATTTTATCAGGCCGTTTTAATAATGCATTTTTTATTCCAGTTCCTGCATACTTATACGATCAATTTAATGGCGCAGCACGCCATGTTCGATCTGCGCCTCAAATTATTTACTCACATGCAGAAATTGTCGTTTTCATTCTATGATAAAAATCCCGTCGGCCGGCTCATAACACGCGTGGTCGGAGATATAGAAACTCTTAACGATCTTTTGAGCGCCGGATTCGTAACGATAGTAGGCGATTTTTTCTCGCTGTTCGGCATCGCGATAATGCTTTTAGTCCTCGATGTCAGGCTGGGGCTGATAACTCTTTCGATATTGCCGGTTTTATGCCTTATAACTATCATATACCGCAAATACGCCCGCGACGCCTATCGCAACGCGCGCGTCAATCAGGCCGCGCTTAACGCTTATTTTCAGGAAAACGTGGCCGGCATAAGCGAAGTGCAGAATTTTACGCGCGAAGAGGCTAATTTTAATAAATTTGACGCTATCAACGCTAAAAACCGCGATACTTTCATCCGCTCGATCAAGCAGAACGCCATGTTTTTTCCTTCGATCGAATTGATTAACGCCTCCGCCATAGCGGCCGTTATTTATTTCGGCGGGCGCGAGGTTATGGACGGCACTATCGGTTTCGGCGTGCTCGTAGCTTTTACGCAGTATATAAACAGGTTCTTCAAGCCTATCCGCGATATAGCTGAAAAATATAATATTTTTCAGATGGCGATGGCGTCGTGCGAAAAAACTTTTTCGCTGTTAGATATGGAGCCGGTCATAAAAAATCCTGAAAATCCCGTTGTAGTAAGCGATTTTAAGGGTAATATCAAATTCGACAATGTTTTTTTCGAGTATAACAAAGACGATGAAATTCTCCACGGCGTATCGTTTGAAGTAAAACCGGGCGAATCCGTAGCCATAGTCGGGCGCACCGGTTCCGGAAAGACCACTATAATCAATCTGCTGGCGCGTTTCTACGATATCAAATCGGGAGCCATAACTATCGACGGCGTCGATATCAGGACCATCGCGCTCGAATCGCTTCGCTCGCATATCGCTATTATGCAGCAGGACGTGTTTTTATTTTCGGCGAGCGTCGATAAAAATATAAGAATGAATAATCCCAATATATCTTTTGCTCAGGCGGCCGCCGCGGCTCGTTTCGTAAATGCCGATAAGTTTATCGATCGGCTTCCGCAAAAATACAACCAGCCGGTCGGTGAGCGCGGCGTAACGCTTTCTGTCGGGCAGCGCCAGCTTTTGGCCTTAGCGCGCGCCATCGCTTTCGAACCGGGAATTATAATAATGGATGAAGCCACTTCGTCGGTAGATACCGAAACCGAATTTTTAATACGCGACGCGATGAAAAAAGTTTTGAAGGGGCGCACTTCCATAATTATAGCCCATAGACTTTCTACCATTAAAAATGTAGACAGGATAATAGTTTTGCATAAAGGCCGCGTCAAAGAAACCGGGAGCCACCAGCAGCTTCTTAAAATGCGCGGCATGTATTATAAGCTATATGAGCTGCAGTACCGCGAGCAGGAAGAAAACGAAAGAAGTGTATAAACTTTAACTTTACATTCTACATAAAGTCGGGCGGCGAATTCAACTCGACGGGTTTTTTCGAATATGGATGAATAAAATACAGATAAGACGAGTGCAGCAGAAATTCGCGTTTCGTAAAGGCCGTGCCTGCGGATGCTAAAAATCCGAAGGATTTAAGAGGCCTGCCGCCGTAGAGTTTATCGCCGGCGAGCGGATGGCCCGTATGTGAAAAATGAA